>NZ_JAALEH010000001.1:0-230609 GCF_011058195.1 Rhodococcus sp. 14C212
GAACTGGGGGTGGCGGGCGGTGCCGTCGGGTCCGGTGGTGGTCCAGTCGAAGGTGCCGCCGTCGACGATCACGCCGGCGATGGCGGTGCCGTGGCCGCCGAGGTACTTGGTGGCCGAGTGCACGACGATGTCGGCGCCGTGCTCGAGCGGGCGCAGCAGGTAGGGGGTGGCGACGGTGTTGTCGACGATCAGCGGCAGGCCGTGCTCGTGGGCCACGGCGGAGATGCCGGGGATGTCGAGGAGGTGGTTCTTGGGGTTGGCGATGGTCTCGCCGTAGAAGGCGCGGGTGGTGGGGCGGACGGCGGCGCGCCACTGGTCGAGGTCGTCGGGGTCGTCGACGAAGGTGACCTCGATGCCGAGGCGGGGCAGGGTGTAGTGCAGCAGGTTGTAGGTGCCGCCGTAGAGGTAGGGGCTGGCGACGAGGTGGTCGCCGGCGGCGGCGAGGTTGAGCAGGGCGTAGGTCTCGGCGGCCTGGCCGGAGGCGAGCAGCAGGGCGGCGACGCCGCCTTCGAGGGCGGCGATGCGTTGTTCGACCGCGTCCTGGGTGGGGTTCATGATGCGGGTGTAGATGTTGCCGGGTTCGCTCAGGCCGAACAGGGCGGCGGCGTGGTCGGTGCTGTCGAAGGTGTAGCTGGTGGTCTGGTAGATCGGCAGGGCGCGGGCGCGGGTGTCGCCGCCGGCGGGCTGTCCCGCGTGGATCTGCTTGGTCTCGAAGCTCCAGCCGTCTTCGCGCCGGGTGTTCTCGCTGTCGGTCATGATGTCCTTCTGGCCGTGGTCGGGAGGTCGGGGCGGCTAGGGGCGACAGCTCATGATCACAACCCTCATGACAAATACCTCCATCGGACCGGCTTGTCGTGCGGCGTGTCGCCGGACGACCGGGTCATCACCCGGAGCACCCCACCCTGGCCGGAGGGTTGCCGACCAGCAAGCCGGGGCTTCACGCTGGTACTCATGACCTGGCGCGAGTCTAGCGGCTCGACCGGATGCTTCGGTAGGCGACCCATACCCGCCGAGGGGAGGCGCCTGAGCAGGCGAAAGTTACCCGCCGGTAGCGCGGGGCCCGCTTGGCGGACCGGGTGGATAGCAGTACGCTCGTCTTGTTTGGATCGTGCTCCGCACGTGTGAGCACGCCATAAATGGTTCATTGAGCCGACCACGATCGCACCCACAAAGTGCGATCGACTTGGGACCAGGGACACTTCCTAGGAGGACGCGAAGCGCACATGTCCAAGATCAAGGTTGAAGGAACGGTCGTCGAACTCGACGGCGACGAGATGACCCGCATCATCTGGCAGTTCATCAAAGACAAGCTGATCCATCCCTATCTGGATGTGAATCTCGAGTACTACGACCTCGGCATCGAGCACCGCGATGCAACCGACGACCAGGTCACCATCGACGCAGCCAATGCCATCAAGAAGCACGGCGTCGGCGTCAAGTGCGCCACCATCACTCCCGACGAGGCCCGGGTCGAGGAGTTCGGCCTGAAGAAGATGTGGCGCTCGCCCAACGGCACGATCCGTAACATCCTGGGCGGCACCATCTTCCGTGCCCCGATCATCATCTCCAACGTGCCCCGCCTGGTGCCCGGCTGGACCAAGCCGGTCATCGTCGGCCGTCACGCGTTCGGTGACCAGTACCGCGCCACCGACTTCAAGGTCGACCGCCCGGGCACCGTCACCATCACCTTCACGCCCGAGGACGGCAGCGAGCCGATCCAGCACGAGGTGTGCCATATCCCCGAGGACGGCGGCGTCGTCATGGGGATGTACAACTACAAGAAGTCCATCCAGGACTTCGCGCGGGCCTCGCTGTCCTACGGGCTGCAGCAGAACTACCCGGTCTACCTCTCCACCAAGAACACGATCCTCAAGGCCTACGACGGCATGTTCAAGGACGAGTTCCAGCGGATCTTCGAGGAAGAGTTCAAGGCCGAGTTCGACGCCGCGGGCCTGACCTACGAGCACCGCCTCATCGACGACATGGTCGCCTCCTCGCTCAAGTGGGAGGGTGGCTACGTCTGGGCCTGCAAGAACTACGACGGCGACGTCCAGTCCGACACCGTCGCGCAGGGCTACGGTTCGCTGGGCCTGATGACCTCCGTGCTCATGACCCCGGACGGCAGGACCGTCGAGGCCGAGGCCGCGCACGGTACCGTCACCCGGCACTTCCGGCAGCATCAGGCGGGCAAGCCGACGTCGACCAACCCGATCGCGTCGATCTTCGCCTGGACCCGTGGCCTCGAGCACCGCGGCAAGCTCGACAACACCCCCGAGGTCATCGACTTCGCGCAGCAGCTCGAGGACGTCGTCATCAAGACCGTGGAAGCCGGCCAGATGACCAAGGACCTCGCCCTGCTCATCGGCCCCGAGCAGGCATGGCTGACCACCGAGGAGTTCCTCGCCGCGCTCGACGAGAACCTTCAGAAGGCCCGCGCCTGACGCACGGACCGCACACGACGGGACGCCCCAACCGGGGGCGTCCCGTCGTCGTTTCGAGTCCGGCCCGTCGGCTACCGTGACCGTCGTGCCTCACGTCATCACCACCGTCAACGTCAACGGCGTCCGTGCCGCCGCCGGCAAGGGCCTGCTCGCGTGGCTGGCCACCGCGCAGGCCGACATCGTGTGCCTGCAGGAGGTGCGCGCCACCGAGCAGCAGTTCCACGCGGCGATCGCGCCCGCCCTCGACGCCGGGTGGTACGTGGTGTCCGCCGAATCGGAGGCCAAGGGCCGTGCCGGGGTCGCGATCCTGTCGCGGCGCCCCGCCGACGCCTCGCACATCGGGTTCGACGAGGACGAGTTCGCGGCCTCCGGCCGGTACGTCGAGGCCGACTTCGGGGACGTGACCGTCGGCAGCCTGTACCTGCCCACCGGGGAGGCCGGCACCCCGAAGCAGGAGGAGAAGGAGCGGTTCATGGCGTCGTTCGCCACGCACCTGAACCACCGCGCCGCCGAGGCCGCGGCCGCGGCCCGGCACATGGTGGTGTGCGGGGACTGGAACATCGCCCACACCGAGCGCGACATCAAGAACTGGAAGGGCAACGTCAAGAAGTCCGGATTCCTGCCGAGCGAGCGTGCGTGGCTCGACACGGTGCTCGCCGACGGCCGCTGGGTCGACGTGGTGCGCGCCCTGCACCCGGACGTCGACGGCCCGTACTCGTGGTGGTCCTACCGGGGCAAGGCGTTCGACACCGACGCCGGCTGGCGGATCGACTACCACCTCGTGACGGCGGAACTGGCCGAGCGGGCGAAGGAGGCTCGCGTCGAGCGTGCCGCCACCTATGCCGAGCGGTGGTCGGACCACGCCCCGGTCACCGTGCAGTTCCGCTGATCCGGGCGGACCCGCCGATCGGAGCCGGTGGGAACCGACCTCCCGCGAGCGGCTCTCCGCGCACGTGAAAGTATCGACAACCATGGCGAGCACTGCAGAACAGAACACCACCGCGCCGACCGCCCGGCCCCGGGTGCTGTCGGGTATCCAGCCGACCTCCGACTCGTTCCACCTCGGGAACTTCCTCGGCGCGCTGCAACAGTGGGTTCCGCTGCAGGACGAGTTCGACGCCTACTACTTCATCCCCGATCTGCACGCGATCACCGTGCCGCAGGATCCGAAGGGGCTGCGCCGGCGCACCCTCCGCGCTGCCGCTCAGCTGCTCGCCGTCGGCATCGACCCGGACCGGTCGGTGCTGTTCGTCCAGAGCCAGGTGCCCGAGCACGCCGAGCTGGCGTGGGTTCTGAGCTGCATCACCGGGTTCGGCGAGGCCGGCCGGATGACGCAGTTCAAGGACAAGTCCGCCAAGGAGGGGACCGAGCACGCCAGCGTCGGCCTGTTCACCTACCCGGTGCTGATGGCGGCGGACATCCTGCTGTACCGGCCGCAGCGCGTGCCGGTGGGGGAGGATCAGCGCCAGCACCTCGAGCTGACCCGCGATCTCGCGCAGCGGTTCAACACCCGGTTCGGCAAGACGTTCGTCGTTCCCGAGCCGCAGATCATCAAGGGCACCGCCAAGATCTACGACCTGCAGAACCCCACGGCGAAGATGAGCAAGTCCGCGGCCACCCCGGCCGGCCTGATCAACCTGCTCGACGACCCGAAGGTGTCGGCGAAGAAGATCAAGTCGGCGGTGACGGACAACGAGCGCGAGATCCGCTTCGACCCCGAGAACAAGCCCGGCGTGAGCAACCTGCTCACCATCCAGGCCGCGCTGTCCGGCCGGCCGGTCGACGAACTCGTCGCCGGTTACGCGGGCAAGGGGTACGGCGACCTCAAGGCGGACACCGCGGAGGTGCTCACCGAGTTCGTCGTGCCGCTGCAGGCGAAGGTCGACGAGTACCTCGCCGACGAGGCGGAGCTGCTGCGCATCCTGTCGACCGGCGCCGACCAGGCCCGCGAGGTGGCTTCCCGGACACTCGGGCAGGTCTATGACAGGGTGGGATTCCTGCCCCGCAAGTAGCCGGGGCGTGCCCCCGGGTAGCCCGGGGCGTGCCCCGAAAGTAACCGGAGGCGTGCCCCGCACACAGCCCGGGGCGACGGAACGCGGAAGGAGCTGCCCACCGATGGCCGACGATTCCACCGAACCGTCGAAGCCGGGATTCGTCGAGCGGCAACGAGCGGCGCATCCGTCGCTCGACCACCTGGTGCGGGCCGGCCTGCGGTACCAGGAGCAGAAGGGCGACTACTACGCCGCGGGGATCACGTATTTCAGTGTGCTGTCCCTGATTCCCATCCTGATGCTGTCGTTCTCGGTGGCCGGTTTCGTGCTCGCGGGCCGGCCCGAGACCCTCGAGCAGCTGCAGACCGCGATCGCCCAGAACATCCCCGGGGAACTCGGCGCGACGGTGCAGGGCCTGGTGGACTCCGCGATCGCCTCCCGCAGCGCCGTCGGAACCGTGGGTCTGCTCACCGCCGCGTATGCGGGGATCGGCTGGATCACCAACCTGCGGGACGCGCTCACGGCGATGTGGGACCATCCGCATGTCAAGGACGGGTTCGTGCGCACCAAGGTCAACGACGCGCTGACCCTCCTCGGCCTGGGCCTCGCCATCGTGGCGTCGCTGGCCCTGTCGGCCGCGAGCAGCGGCCCCGTCATGGACTTCTTCGTCGGGGTGCTACGGCTCGAGAACGTGCCCGGCATCGGGGTGGCGCTGACGGTGACGACGATCGCCCTCGCCGTGTGCGCGACGTGGTTGCTGTTCACCTGGGTGATCGCCCGGCTGCCCCGGGAGCCCGTCACCTTCCGCAGCGCGATGCGGGCCGGCCTGCTCGCCGCCGTGGCGTTCGAGGTGTTCAAGCAGGTCGGCTCGATCTACCTCTCCCGGGTCACCAGCGGCCCCGCCGGGGTGGCGTTCGGCCCGATCCTCGGCGTGCTGGTGTTCGCGAATCTGACCGCCCGGATGGTGTTGTTCGCCACGGCCTGGGCGGCATCGTCCAAGGAGAATCTGGTCATGGCCCACGTGCCGCCCCCGGAGCTGGCTCGGATCACGCCGCGGGTGGAGGTGCACGAGGGTCCCGGCCTGCGCGGCGGTCTGGCGCTCGTCGGTGCCGGGGCACTCGGCGGGGTCCTGCTCAGCGAGCGCTCGCGTGCCATTCGTCGAGCTGTGCGAGCGCGGCTTCGGCGGTAGCGACCGCCTCGTCGCGGTCGACGCGGGCGAGCAGCAGCGTGCTCAGCGACAGCGACGCCAGCACCCGCACCCGGCGGGCCAGCGCCTCGTCGTCGGCGGCGGGGTCGAGCGCGCGCAGCGCGTGCCCGAACGCGGTGGTCAGTTCGGCGCGGTAGGCGGTGACGACCGCGCGGTGCGTCTCGTCGTGGGCGGCAAGGCCGGCGGTGCTGTTCAGCAGCAGGCAGCCGCGGCGCGGCGAGTCGTCCGGTAGGGCGGCCACGGTGCGGGCCAGTGCCCGGAAGTAGCGTGCCGCCGCATCGGGCGCGGTGGGCTCGTCGGTGAGGACGCGCAGCCGGGGTCGCACTACGCGGTCGAGGTAGTCGCGGACGGCGGCGTCGAACAATCCGCGCTTGCTGGTGAAGGCGTTGTAGAGGCTCGACCGGTTCAGCCCCGTCGCCCGCTCGAGCTCGGGGACGGAGGTGGCCTCGAATCCTTTGTCCCAGAACAGATCCCGTGCCCGTTCCACGACGTCGGCGGTGTCGAACTCCGGTGGCCGTCCCATGTTCCCTTCCGTTCCCCGTTGTGCAAAGACCGTTCCAGTATATATTGGAATGGTCAGTTCAATACTTCGGAGGCGCCCGGGGCACAGCTCCCGGCGGCTCGGCACGTGAGGAAGGTTCACGCCCTGTGACCTCGAGTACCCAGATCCAGCTGGTCCGACGCCCCGTCGGCTGGCCGACGCACGACGATTTCCGCACCGTGACGGTCGATCTCCCCGACCTCGCACCCAACCAGGTCCGCGTCGTCAACGAGTTCGTCTCGGTCGATCCCTACATGCGGGGGCGGATGAACGACGTCAAGTCCTACATCCCGCCGTTCGCGCTGGGGGAGACCATGACCGGCGGGGCGGTCGGCCGCGTCGTGGAGTCGACGTCGCCGGCCCACCCGGTCGACTCGGTCGTGCTGCACGACCTCGGCTGGCGCGACGTCGCGCAGGGCGACGCCGCCGCCTTCCGCGTGGTGGACGAGCTTCCGGGCGTCCCGAACTCCGCCTACCTCGGCATTCTCGGCCTGACGGGGCTGACCGCCTACGTCGGCTTGATGCACATCGCCCGCATGCAGCCGGGCGACACCGTCTTCGTCTCCGGGGCCGCAGGCGCCGTGGGCACCGCCGTCGGACAGATCGCCCGGCTCGAGGGTGCGGCCCGCGTGCTCGGCTCCGCCGGATCCGCGGACAAGGTCGCGATGCTCACCGAGCGCTACGGCTACGACGACGCGTTCGACTACAAGTCGGCGCCCGTGCGGCGCCGGCTCCGCCGTGCGGCACCCGACGGCATCGACGTGTACTTCGACAACGTCGGTGGCGACCACCTCGAGGCCGCGCTCGACGTCCTGCGCGACGGTGGCCGGGCCGCCCTGTGCGGCGCGATCGCCCTGTACAACAACACCGAGCGCACGCCCGGACCGGACAACATGGCCAACATCATCACCCGCGGCCTGACCCTCCAGGGTTTCACCCTCGGCCACTACACCCACCTCTTCCCCGAATTCGCGGCGAAGATGGGGCCGTGGCTCGCCGCCGGCGACGTGGTGTTCGACGAGACGATCGTCGACGGCATCGGCAACTCGGTGGACGCCTTCCTCGACCTCATGCGCGGGCGCAACGTCGGCAAGATGCTCGTCCGTATCGCCTGACGTCCGGGACCGGAACGGCCGGCGTCGCGCAGCGGAAGATTCACTGCAGTACCGGGCGGGCCCACACCCCCGGCCGTAGAGTCGGGCACATGAAAGCCGTCCAGTACACCGAGATCGGCTCCGAGCCGGTCGTTGTCGACATCCCCACTCCGGCGCCCGGGCCGGGCGAGATCCTGCTGAAGGTCACCGCGGCCGGGTTGTGCCACTCGGACATCTTCGTGATGGACATGCCGGCGGAGCAGTACATCTACGGTCTTCCCCTCACCCTCGGCCACGAGGGTGTCGGCACCGTCGCCGAACTCGGCGAGGGCGTCACGGGATTCGGGGTGGGGGACGCCGTCGCCGTATACGGGCCGTGGGGCTGCGGTGCGTGCCACGCGTGCGCACGCGGCCGGGAGAACTACTGCACCCGCGCCGCGGACCTGGGCATCACCCCACCCGGCCTCGGCTCGCCCGGGTCGATGGCCGAGTACATGATCGTCGATTCGGCGCGCCACCTCGTCCCGATCGGAGACCTCGACCCGGTCGCCGCGGTGCCGCTCACCGACGCCGGCCTGACGCCGTACCACGCGATCTCCCGGGTTCTGCCGCTGCTGGGACCCGGCTCGACGGCGGTCGTCATCGGGGTCGGCGGGCTCGGCCACGTCGGTATCCAGATCCTGCGCGCCGTCAGCGCGGCCCGCGTGATCGCCGTCGATCTCGACGACGACCGCCTCGCCCTCGCCCGCGAGGTCGGCGCCGACGCGGCGGTGAAGTCGGGCGCCGGGGCGGCGGACGCGATCCGGGAACTGACCGGCGGTCAGGGTGCGACGGCGGTGTTCGACTTCGTCGGGGCCCAGTCGACGATCGACACGGCGCAGCAGGTGGTCGCGGTCGACGGGCACATCTCGGTCGTCGGCATCCACGCCGGCGCACACGCCAAGGTCGGGTTCTTCATGATCCCGTTCGGCGCCTCCGTCGTGACCCCGTACTGGGGCACCCGGTCGGAACTGATGGAGGTCGTGGCGCTGGCCCGCGCGGGCCGGCTGGACATCCACACGGAGAAGTTCACCCTCGACGAGGGGCCGGCGGCGTACCGGCGGCTGCGGGAGGGCAGCATTCGCGGCCGCGGCGTGGTGGTTCCCTGAAACGGGTGAAGGTGCCCGTCACCCGGTAGAACCGAGTGACGGGCACCTCCACCGTGGAGCAGAAGCAGATCAGCGGGCGAACAGCAACGCGCGCTTGACCTCCTGGATCGCCTTCGTCACCTGGATGCCACGGGGGCACGCGTCGGTGCAGTTGAAGGTGGTGCGGCAGCGCCACACGCCCTCGACATCGTTGAGGATGTCGAGGCGCTCGGCTGCGCCCTCGTCCCGGCTGTCGAAGATGAACCGGTGCGCGTTGACGATCGCGGCGGGGCCGAAGTAGCTGCCGTCGTTCCAGTACACCGGGCACGAGGTGGTGCAGCACGCGCACAGGATGCACTTGGTGGTGTCGTCGAAGCGGGCACGGTCGGCCTGCGACTGGATCCGCTCGCGGGTCGGCTCGTTGCCGGTGGCGATGAGGAACGGCTTCACCGCGCGGAACGCGTCGAAGAAGGGTTCCATGTCGACGACGAGGTCCTTCTCGACCGGCAGGCCGCGGATCGGCTCGACGGTGATGGTCACCGGCTTGCCGTCCTTGGGCAGCATGTCCTTCATCAGGATCTTGCAGGCGAGACGGTTGACGCCGTTGATCCGCATGGCGTCCGAGCCGCACACGCCGTGCGCGCAGCTGCGGCGGAACGTGAGGGTGCCGTCGAGGTAGCCCTTCACGTACAGCAGCAGGTTGAGCATGCGGTCCGACGGCAGCGCCGGAACCTGGAAGCTGTCCCAGTGCTGCCCCTTGCCGTCCTCGGGGTTGAACCGCGCGATCTTGAGGGTGACCATGGTGGCACCCTCGGGCACGGGAGGCAGGTTCGAGACGTCGGCTTCGTTCTTCTCGAGGGTTGTCATCAGTACTTCCGCTCCATCGGCTCGTAGCGGGTCTGCACCACCGGCTTGTAGGCCAGGCGGATGGGGGAGATCAGCTCCGTCCCCTCCTTGTAGGCCATGGTGTGCTTGAGGAAGTTCTCGTCGTCGCGCGTCGGGAAGTCCTCGCGGGCGTGGCCGCCGCGCGACTCCTTCCGGTTGAGCGCACCGGCGACGGTGACCTCGGCCATTTCGAGCAGGAAGCCCAGCTCGACGGCCTCGAGCAGGTCGCTGTTGTAGCGCTTGCCCTTGTCCTGGACGGTGATGTTCTTGTACCGCTCCTTCAGGGCGTGGATGTCCGCGAGCGCCTTGCTGAGCGTCTCCTCGGTGCGGAACACCGAGGCGTTGTTGTCCATGGACTGCTGCAGCTCGCTGCGGATGTCCGCCACGCGCTCCTTGCCACCGGCACCCAGGATCCGCTCGAGCCACTCCACGACGTTGCGGGCCGGGTCCTCCGGCAGGTCCACGTGGTCGTGGGTGTTCGCGTACTCGGCGGCGGCGATGCCGGCGCGGCGGCCGAACACGTTGATGTCGAGCAGCGAGTTGGTGCCGAGGCGGTTGGCGCCGTGGACGGAGACGCAGGCGCACTCGCCGGCGGCGTACAGGCCGGGGACCTCGTCCTCGTTGTTGCGCAGCACCTCACCGTTGATCTTGGTGGGGATGCCGCCCATCACGTAGTGGCAGGTCGGGTACACCGGCACGAGTTCGGTGACGGGGTCGACGCCGAGGTAGGTGCGGGCGAACTCGGTGATGTCCGGGAGCTTCTCCTCGAGGACGTCCTCACCGAGGTGGGTCACGTCGATGTAGACGTAGTCCTTGTTCGGGCCGGCGCCGCGGCCCTCGAGCACCTCGAGCACCATCGAGCGGGCGACGATGTCGCGGGGCGCGAGGTCCTTGATGGTGGGGGCGTAGCGCTCCATGAAGCGCTCGCCGTCGGCGTTGCGGAGGATGCCGCCCTCGCCGCGCACGGCCTCGGAGATCAGGATGCCCAAGCCCGCGAGTCCCGTCGGATGGAACTGGTGGAACTCCATGTCCTCGAGCGGCAGGCCCTTGCGGAAGATGATGCCCATGCCGTCACCGGTGAGGGTGTGCGCGTTGGACGTCGTCTTGTACATGCGGCCCGAGCCGCCGGTGGCGAACACGATCGACTTGGCATGGAAGATGTGGATCTCGCCGGTGGCGAGCTCGTACGCGATGACGCCGGTCGCGACGGGGCCTTCGGGGGTCTCCGTCAGCGCGATGTCGAGCGCGTAGAACTCGTTGAAGAACTCCACGTCGTGCTTGACGCAGTTCTGGTAGAGCGTCTGCAGGATCATATGGCCGGTGCGGTCGGCCGCGTAGCAGGCGCGACGCACCGGGGCCTTGCCGTGGTCACGGGTGTGGCCACCGAACCGGCGCTGATCGATCTTGCCCTCGGGCGTGCGGTTGAACGGAAGACCCATCTTCTCGAGGTCCAGCACCGCATCGATGGCCTCCTTGGCCATGATCTCCGCCGCGTCCTGGTCGACCAGGTAGTCGCCACCCTTGACGGTGTCGAAGGTGTGCCACTCCCAGTTGTCCTCCTCGACGTTCGCGAGGGCGGCACACATGCCGCCCTGAGCGGCGCCGGTGTGGCTGCGGGTGGGGTAGAGCTTGGTCAGAACTGCGGTGCGGGCGCGGGGGCCGGCCTCGATGGCCGCACGCATGCCGGCGCCGCCGGCGCCGACGATGACCACGTCATAACGATGTTCCTGCATGAAGTCGTAGCTCCCCTAGCTCGCAACGATGTTGGGGTCGAAGGTGAAGATCACATAGGTGCCCAGGCCCATGATCAGGATCATCGACACGACCAGGATCGTGTTGAGCCAGAATCGGGTCGAGTCCTTGCGGGAGTAGTCCGCGATGACCGTGCGCAGGCCGTTGCCGCCGTGCAACTGGGCGAGCCAGAGCATCGTCAGGTCCCAGAACTGCCAGAACGGGCTGGACCAGCGGCCGGCGACGAACGCGAAGTTGATGCGGTGCACGCCCTCGTCCAGCATCAGCATGATGAACAGGTGGCCGAGCACCAGGATGATCAGCGCGAGGCCGGACAGGCGCATGAACAACCAGGCGTAGAGCTCGAAGTTGTTCTTCGCGGCGCGGCGCGGGGAGCGCGGATTGTCGAGGCTGGCCGGGCGGTCGTACGCCGTGCCGAGAGTCTTGGCTTCAGTCATCTCAGTGCCCCGCAAACATGTTGTAGAAGATGCGACCGGCGGCCGGGATCATCACCACGAACCAGATCGCCAGGACCGTCCAGAGCATCACCCGCTGGTACTGCGGGCCCTTGGACCAGAAATCCACGAGCATCACGCGCAGGCCGTTGAGGGCGTGGTAGAGCACCATCGCCACCAACCCCAGCTCCATGAGACCGACGACGGGATTCTTGTAGGTCTCGATGACACTGTCATAGGTCTCGGGATTCACCCGGACGAGTGCCGTGTCCAGGACGTGGACGAAAAGGAAGAAGAATGTCGCCACGCCTGTGATCCGGTGCAGAACCCAGGACCACATGCCCGGGTCTCCCCGGTAAAGCGACCGTGTGCGCCCCGGTGCGGGAGCGGCTTCAGTCGTGCTGCTCATCGAGTGCTGTGCCTCCAACGTCAATGGTGGACGCGTCGAGCCTCTCCAGCCTCTGGGGGATTCCGCAGCACGGGCTCGACGTGAACCTGAACCGACTTGGACCGACTTTAGTCCTATCCGAAAGTCGGGAACTAATTCGAGTGGCGGTTCGTACGGCCTCCAAATGACAACTTAGGTTTGCCTTTCCAACTGTGATCTGGCCTTGCCGGGCCGGTGAACCGTGGAATCGGCCACCGTGACAGGATGGGGAACCATGCCGGACGTAGACTGGAAAACCTTGCGCGCCAAAGCACATGAGGTGATGGGCCGCGCGTACGCGCCCTACTCCCGATTCCCGGTGGGGGCCGCGGCACTGGTGGACGACGGACGGATCGTCGTCGGATGCAATGTGGAAAATGTCTCACACGGAGTGGGTCTGTGCGCCGAATGTGTACTGGTCGGTAACTTGATTTCCGGTGGTGGCGGGCGTTTGCGGGCCGTCGCCGTCTGCGATGCCCGCGGGGCCGTCCTGAGCCCGTGCGGACGCTGCCGGCAGATCCTCCTCGAACACGGCGGCCCCGACCTCGAGATCGACACGCGCCGCGGTCCGCGCACCATCGCCGAACTGCTGCCCGACGCGTTCGGCCCTGGTGACCTGGACGCGGTGCGCGAGGCGGGAGGTGCCGACCGTGCTTGACGCCCTGTCCATCATCACCCGCAAACGGGACGGCAAGGAGCTCAGCGGAGCCGAGATCGACTGGATCATCGAGGCGTTCACGCGCGGTGTCGTCGCCGACGAGCAGATGGCCGCCCTCGCGATGGCCGTCTACTTCCGGGGCCTGACGCGCGCCGAGACGGCCCGCTGGACCACCGCCATGATCGACTCGGGCCGGCGGCTGGACTTCACCGGCCTGGGCCTGCCCACCGTCGACAAGCACTCCACCGGCGGTGTGGGCGACAAGATCACCCTTCCGCTGGCCCCGCTCGTCGCCGCCTGCGGCGTCGTCGTGCCGCAACTCTCCGGCCGCGGACTCGGCCACACCGGCGGCACCCTCGACAAGCTCGAATCGATCCCGGGCTGGCGCGCCGAGCTGAGCATCGCGGAGATCGCCGAGATCCTTGCCGACCCGGCGGTCGGCGCCGTCGTCTGCGCGGCCGGCGCCGACCTCGCCCCGGCCGACCGCCGGCTCTACGCCCTGCGCGACGTCACCGGCACCGTCGAGTCCATCCCCCTGATCGCCAGCTCGATCATGAGCAAGAAGATCGCCGAGGGCACCGGCGCCCTGGTCCTCGACGTCAAGGTCGGCTCCGGGGCCTTCATGAAGGACCTCGGCGACGCCCGCGAACTCGCCCGCACCATGGTCGAGCTGGGCGAGGACGAAGGGCTGCACACCGTCGCGCTCCTCACCCGGATGGACGTCCCGCTCGGCCGGACCGCGGGCAATGCCCTCGAGGTACGCGAGGCCGTCGAGGTACTCGCCGGCGACGGCCCGCCCGACGTGGTCGAGCTGACCCTCGCCCTCGCCCGCGAGATGCTCGCCGCCGTCGGCCGGGACGACGTCGACCCCGCGGACCGGTTGCGCGACGGCACCGCCATGGACCGGTGGCGCGCGATGATCGCCGCGCAGGGCGGCAACCCCGATGCGCCGCTGCCGGTCGCCCGGCACACCGAGGTGCTGCGCGCGCCCGGCGACGGTGTGCTCGCCGAGCTCGACGCGATGGCGGTGGGTGTGGCCGCGTGGCGGCTCGGCGCCGGCCGCGAACGGCAGGGTGAACCTGTACAGGCCGCGGCGGGGATCGAGCTGCACGTCAAGCCGGGGGACCGGGTCCGTGCCGGGGACGTGATCGCCACCCTGCACACCGACACCCCGGCGAAGTTCCCCGCCGCGATGGCGACGCTCGGTGAGGGCGTGCACATCTCCGACTCCGCGCCGGCGACACGGCCGCTCGTCGTCGAGCGGATCACCGCCTAGCCGACTACCGTCGGGGCATGACGGAGCCGGCGACGACGACACTGACCGAATCCGCGCTGCGGACCGCGCCGAAAGTGCTTCTGCACGACCACCTCGACGGCGGTCTGCGGCCGGGAACCGTACTCGAGCTGGCCGATGCCTGCGGGTACCGGCTGCCGGCCGGCACGGAACCCGAGCTGGCACGCTGGTTCCGGGACTCGGCCGACAGCGGCTCGCTCGAGCGGTACCTCGAAACGTTCGCGCACACCGTGGCCGTCATGCAGACCCCGGACGGCCTCGAGCGGGTCGCCCGCGAATGCGTGCTCGACCTCGCCGCCGACGGCGTCGTCTACGCCGAGGTCCGCTTCGCCCCCGAGCAGCATCTCGAGCGGGGGCTGGACCTGGACTCCGTGGTCGAGCACGTGCTCGAGGGGTTCCGGTCGGGGGAGTCCGCGGTGGAGGCCTCCGGCGCCCAGCCGATCCGGGTGCGGCTACTGCTCACCGCGATGCGGCACGCGGCCCGATCCCGGGAGATCGCCGAACTGGCGGTGCGGTTCCGCGACCGCGGCGTCGTGGGGTTCGACATCGCCGGCGCCGAGGCCGGCTACCCACCGAGCCGGCACCTCGACGCCTTCGAGTACATGCGCGCCGCCAACGCGCACTTCACGATCCACGCGGGGGAGGCGTTCGGGCTGCCGTCCATCCACGAGGCCATCGCGTTCTGCGGCACCGACCGCCTCGGCCACGGCGTGCGCATCGTCGACGACATCACCGTCGCCGCGGACGGTACCGCCACCCTCGGCCTGCTGGCGAACTACGTGCGCGACAAGCGGATACCGCTCGAGCTGTGCCCGAGTTCGAACGTGCAGACCGGCGCCGTCGACACCCTCGAGCGGCATCCGTTCGACCTGCTGGCGCGCCTGCGGTTCCGGGTCACCGTCAACACCGACAACCGTCTGATGAGCGACACGACGATGAGCAAGGAGATGATGCGGCTGGTCGAGACGTTCGGGTACGGGTGGTCCGACCTCGAGCGGTTCACGATCAACGCGATGAAGTCCGCGTTCCTGCCGTTCGACCAGCGGCTCGAGCTCATCGACGACGTGATCAAGCCCGGCTACGCCGTCCTGATCGGCTGACGGTACCCGCGGCGGACAGTACCGTCGGCGGACCTCACCTCGTAGGGTCGAGGTATGAGGGATCGCGTCCCGCCCTCGGCAACTCTCGGCGACGTGCTCTCCGCGCGCCGGCGGCGCCGGTTCGTCGGTCGTTCGGCCGAGCTCGAACTGGTACGTACCGCCCTCGACTCGCCCCGATCCCCGTTCTCGGTGCTGTACCTGTACGGGCCCGGAGGGATCGGTAAGACGAGCCTGCTCGACGAGGTGGCCGATCTCGCCGTGCGGGCGGGTTCGGTCCTCGTGCGTCTCGACGGGAGGGACCTCGTTCCCGCCCCGACCGCCGTGCTCGCCTCGTTGGCGGAGCACCTCGACGTGGACGCGGATCGAATCGCCACCGCCTCCGGGCAACGGCTGGTGATGGTGATCGACACGTACGAGGCACTCGCACCGATCGACGGCTGGATCCGCCGGGATCTGTTGCCGCGGTTGCCGGACAGTGCGGTGACGGTGATCGCGGGGCGGAGTCCACCGTCGCCGCAGTGGCGCTCGGACCTCGCATGGGGCGATCTGCTGCGGGTGGTGTCGTTGCGCAATCTCGCACCCCGGGAGAGCGTCGACTACCTGCGCGCCGCCGGGGTCCGGGACGATCTGCACGAACGCCTCTGCCGGGTGGCGCACGGCCATCCGCTGGCGCTGTCGTTGCTCGCCGACGCGGTGCTCCGCGGCGGAAGTGCCGACGCGGATCCGCTGAGTCCCGACCTCGTGGGGACGCTGCTGCGCCGATTCGTCGACGAGGAACCGGGCACCGTGCATCGTCGGGCCCTGGAAGTGTGTGCACTCGCCCGCGTGACCACCGAATCGCTCCTGCGGGACGCGCTGGGCACGGACGACGACCGCGCCCACGACGCGTTCCGGTGGCTTCGGGGCCTGTCGTTCGTCGAGATCGGGGCCGACGGCCTCCATCCCCACGACCTGGCCCGCGACGTCATCGACGCCGACCTGTGGTGGCGGGACGCCGACAGCTATGCCGACGTCTTCCGCCGAGTGTGGCGGCACATCCACCGGACCCTCGACTCGGCGACCGGCCGACGGCAACAGCAGGCGATCTTCGACCTCAAGTTCGTGTTCCGCAACCTCGCCGGCGTCCTCTCTCCGGTGCAGTGGGAGAGCTGGGGCCGGCACTATCCGGAACCCGCCACCGCCGGTGAGCACGCGGCAGTCGTCGCGCTGATCCGGACCGCGGAGGGAGAGGAGTCCGCCCGTCTCGCGCGGTGGTGGCTCGACCGGCAACCGGACGGCTTCTTCGTTCTGCGTGGTCTGGACGGGACCGTCCGCGGAGTGATCGGGCTGCTGGATCTCACCCGCGCCTCCGCAGAGGACCGGGACGGCGACCCGGGCGCCGCGGCGGCATGGCGGGCCGCGCGGCGATGCACGCCGGTGCGCGAGGGCGACGTCGTCACCCAGACCCGATTCGTCGTGGACCGGGAGACGTACCAGGATCCCTCACCGACGCTCAACGCGGTCCCGATCCTCACGATGCAGCGATACCTCACCGGCCGGGGTCTCGCCTACGACGCGCTCGCCCTGGCCGAGCCGGACCGGTGGGACGACTACTTCGCCGTCGCCGACCTCCCGCGGGTCGACGGCGGCGACTTCGTCGTCGGTCCCCGCCGATTCGGCCTGTTCGCCCACGATTTCCGGCGCGTCCCGGTCGACGCCTGGCTCGAACGGGTGACGGAACGGGGGCTGGCCCGCGGTCCGTCGCCGTCCTTGCCCAGCGCACCCGTGCTGCTCGTACTCTCCCAACCCGAGTTCGCACAGTCGGTCAAGCAGGGCCTGCACGACCTGCGTCAGCACGCTCTGCTCGCCCGCAATCCGCTGCTGCGCACCCGGTTGCTCCACGACCGGGCCGGCTCCGGTGAACCCGACGTCGCGCTGCTCCAGCAGGTGCTGCGCGACGCGGTCGCCACCCTCGCCGACCATCCTCGCGACGACAAACTGCTGCGGGCCGTGGACCGGACGTATCTGCGGCCGGCGGCGACCCAGGAGTCGGCCGCGGCAGCGCTCGGACTGCCGTTCAGCACCTACCGGAGGCATCTGGCCGCAGGGATGGAGCGGATCGTGTCGTGGCTGTGGGACCAGGAGGTGTACGGCCGCCGGCAGTGAGCACAACCGAGCACCGAACGGACTGGTGACCGAGCAGATTCCGGGCGCATGCTTCTCGCACTCGAACGAGGAGGTGCCGGAAATGGTGACACGTATCGGTGATCGCGCCGTGGTTCTCGGCGCGGGAACGGCCGGTCTTCTTGCCGCGCGGGTGTTGTCGGATGCGTACTCGGACGTGGTGGTGATCGATCACGACAGACTGCCGGACGGTGCCGCGGCGCGGCGCTGCGTACCGCAGGGGCGGCACATCCATGTGCTGGTGGCCGGCGGGATGCGCGCCATGGAGGAACTGCTGCCCGGGCTCACCGCCGATCTCGTCGGCGACGGTGCACCGATGGTGGACCAGTGCGGCGACGTGCGCTGGTATCTCGGTGGCCACCGCCTCCGCCAGGCGGAGAGCGACCTGACGGCCGTGAGCGCGAGCAGGCCGGATCTCGAACATCGGGTGCGGTCCCGCGTCGCCGCACTTCCCGGAGTGCGGATCGTCGACCGTTGCGACGCGCTGGGATTGACCGTGAGCCGGGACGGTCGAAAGGTCACCGGCGTGCGCGTGCTCCGCAGGGCGGACGGCAGCGTCGAAGAGATTCTCGGCGCCGACCTCGTCGTCGACGCCACCGGCCGCGCCTCGCGAACCCCGGCGTGGCTCGAGCGGCTCGGGTACCACCCGCCCGAGCGGGAGGAGGTGCGCGTCGACCTCACGTACGTCACGCGCACCTACGTCTCCGATCCGGCACTCATGGGCGGCGACCTGGGGATTCTGCTCGCACCGTCGCCGCCGTACCCGCGCGGTGCCGCCATCCAGACGATCGAGAACGGTCGCTGCCTCGTGACGGCGGTGGGCATGCTCGGTCACCGGCCCCCGTCCTCGCCGGACGGCTGGGTGGACTTCCTGCGGTCCCTGCCCCGCCCGGACGTGTACGACGCCATCCGGGACGCCGAGCCGCTCGACGCACCCCGGTCGTACCACTTTCCGGCGAGTCGACGGCAGCGCTACGAACGGTGCCGGCGCCTGCCGGAGGGACTGCTGGTGACCGGCGACGCCGCCTGCAGCTTCAACCCGATCTACGCGCAGGGAATGAGCGTCGCGGCGTTCGAAGCCGGGCTGCTCGCCGAACACCTGAAGGGCGGCCGGGAGCCGGACCCGCATCGATGGTTCCGGGATATGGCGAAGGTCGTCGACGTGCCCTGGGACATGGCGACCGGCGGCGACCTCGCCTGGCCGCAGGTCGAGGGCCGGCGCAGCGCGAAAGTGCGCCTGGCCAACCGTTACCTGCCGCTCGTCCACGCCGCCGCCGCGCAGGATCCCGAGGTGGTGCGCGCATTCTTCCGCGTCGCGGCGATGGTGGACCCGCCCGGGACGCTGTTCGCCCCGCCGGTGCTCGGGCGGGTGCTCCGCCGGACGATCAGTGCTTGTGCAGCCGGGCCTCGAACTCCCGCTCGAGAGCCCGCCATGCCTCGGCCTCCGCGGTGAACGGGGCGCTGGGCGCGAGCCGCGTCGGATCCGGCTCGAGCACGTAGTTGACGAACCAGCCCAGCTCCGTCGACCCGGCCAGCGTGGCGTCGGTGCTGTCGTCCTCGGCGTAGTTCGCGGCGTCGGTGAACAGTTCGACCGCCAGATCCAGCTGGTCGGCGTCCACCGCCTCCGTACCGTGCTCGATGTCGTCCGCGATCCCGGGCAGCACGTACACGTTCTCGTCCGTCACCTCGACCTCGAGGGAACCGTCCGTCGCCGCGTGCCGGATGTCGTCGTAGGTGCTGAGCGCCGCCAGATCGTGGTCGTGGTGGTCGGCCAGGTAACGCGCCAGCGCCCGCTCGGTGGGGAACACGAGGATCGTCCCGTCGCGGCCGAGGAACAGCGCGTCGTCGTCGAGGTAGCAGCGCAGGGTGAACCACGTGCCGTCGGAGGCGATGATCTTGACCGGGTCGATGCCGACCGCCGTCCAGAAGCTCGTGTCCTCGTTCTCGTCCCCGTCGACGAACTCGTACTCCTCGTCCTCCGCCTCCTCGGCGGCGTCCTCGGCCTCGACGATGTTCTCCTCGGCCGCGACGAGTTCCGCCTCGGCCTCGGCGACGAGCTCGGCATCGACCGCGGGGGACTTCACGACGGCGTCGAGCGCGTCGATCACCTTGTCCCAGTCCTCGGCGACGGCGGAGCCGACCCGGTTCCACAGCTCGCCGCCCTCGCGGCCCTCGAACGCCGCGACACCGTGGCTCAGCAGCGCCTCGATCTCCGCCCGTTCGAAGAACTTCGTCACCGACTCGAGCTCGCACACGTCGCCGAGGACGGAGACGATGTCGAACGTGTTCTGCAGTTCGGCGACGGACTCCGGATCCGCGTCGTCCGCCACCAGTTCCGGCACGCCGATCAGGTCGTACGAACGGCTCTCGTCCGGCTCGAACTCCTCCGCGGCGAGTTTCGAGACCACCGGCCAGGCCGGATGCTCGACGAGGTCGTTGTCGGCGCCGGAGCGGACGAACGCGACGAGCTCGGCCACCACACCGAACGCGTACAGATCGTCACCGTGGCCGAGGAACGCCTCCCATTCGTCGTCGCCCTCGCGCCACCGCGGCGCCCACAGGGTCACGACGTCGCCGTCGGTGAGACCGAGCTCGATCGGGACGATGTCTCCAGCCATGGTCGCCAAGCCTAGCCATGTCCCGGCCGAAGACATAGCTGGGCGCCGATGAGACGACCGTCACCCGAGCGCACCGCGGAGCTCCCCGAGCAGACGGGCTCGTTCGGCGGCGGCGGCCCGTGCCGCCTCGTGCGCCGTGGCCAGGATCGATGCCGCCACATCGCGCGCGCGGAGCCCGCCCAGCGCCTCGGCGAGCCACAGTCCGGTCAGGGCGCCGTTACTGTCCACCTCGGCCCGTACCAGGCCGTCCGGGCTCGTCGCGGCGCCCGACACCACGCCGAGGGCGGCCACGCAGTCCTGCAGGGCCCCGAGCCGCGTGCGCACACCTTCCACGATCTCCGTGATCCGCTGATCGTTCGCCGACATCGCGCTCACCACCCGGTCACCGACGGAGAGCCGGCCGTCCGGGCGTCGTCGCGGCGTGCGCGCTGCACGTCGTCGTGGGTGGGCAGGCCCAGCCGGTTCAGCAGTCCCTCCGGCATTCCCCTGCCCGCCAGCTCCTCTCGGTGCAGCGCGGCGGCCTCGAGTGTCGCGCGACGGCACAGCGACACGATCTGTTCGGCCAGTTGCGCTGCCCCGTAACGTAGTTCGCTCTGATCGATGTGCAGGTCGACGGGCAGGCCCTGTTCGGTGGTGCGTACCGAGACGGTGCCGGCCCGGTTCCGGGCGGTCGCCGTCGTGATGGTCGTCTCCGCGGTGTCCATACCGGGTTGGACGCGACGCCGCGTCCGTCGGTTCCCGGCCTGGCCGGTGGGCCCGCCGGTTCCCGGCCTAACCGGTGGGACGGAAGAAGCCCTGGAATCCCATCCCGCTGTTCGTGGTCCGGATCGGCGACAGCTGCACGGGATCGCCGGCCTCGACCATGAGGCCGTTACCGACGATCATCGCGACGTGCCCGTCCCACACCGCGAGGTCGCCGGGCTGCACCGCGCTCGCATCGACGGGAGTGCCGACGTCCTGCTCCTGCGCAAGGCGCGGAATCTGCACCCCGGCCTGCCCGTACGCCCACTGGGTCAGACCGCTGCAGTCGAGGCCCTGCCCCGGTGCGGTGCCACCCCACACATAGGGGGTGCCCTGCTGGGAGAGCGCGTGACGCACCGCCTCGGCCGCCGCCCGATTGGGTGCCACGGCAACGGTGCCGTCGGGCAGCCGCACCTCGGCGCCGTAGCCGCCGAAGGCCCGCAGCTCGCCGGCCGGTGAGCCGGCCGGATCGCCGGCCGTCGGTGCTGCCGGCGCGGGTTCCGACGGCATCAGCTCCGCCATCCTGGTCGTCTGCTCGGCGAGCGAAGCGGTGACCCGGGCCAGGACGTCGAGCCCGGCCGCGATGTGCTCGATCGCCGCGACCAGCAACATCATCTGCCCCTGCGGTAGCGCCGTCAGGGGAGCGGAGCGCTCGGCCAGCGCCGTGAACGATTCGATCAGCCGCGCGATCTCGGCTGCACCGGTCAGGACGACGGTGGTCGCGTCCGCCGCGACGTCGGCGATGGCCGTCCCCCGGTCGGCGGCGGCGACGAGGTCGGCGAGCGCGCGCTCGCCGCTGCGCACGGCCGTCTCCGCCGCGGCCCCCGCCCAGTCCCACGCGAGTTCGCCCAGCGCGGCCCGGCCCACCGAGTGCACGCCGTCGACCAGTTCGGCGCACGACCGCAGCACGGTGGCCGGGTCGGTGCCGACGGATCCGGAGCCGAACGCCGACAGCAGCTCGGCCAGGGGAGCGGTGAGCAGATCCGTCCCCGGCGCCGCGGTCACCGCGGGGTCCCGGCGGCGTTCAGCTGTGCCGACTGGGCTGCGACGACGCGTTCGTAGGCGGCCGCGGTGGCACCCGCGACCACGCCCATGGCGTCGAGGGTGTCACCGAGACGGGTCAGTTCCGCTCCGTGGGCGTGATGGGTGGCCGCGAACGCGGCGAGGAACTCGGCGCCGACCGGGCCGAACACCGTCCCGAGCGGTGCCGGATCGGCCGCGCGGGCGTCGTCGGCGACGTCGTGCAGCCGCCCGGCCAGGGCCGCGGCGGTGCGTCCGAACGCCGCGATCGTCTCGGGCCGGACGCGTACCACCTCGTGGTTGCCGCTGCCGGTGCCTGCGTCCATTCGGCCTGCTCCCCTCCGTGGAAACGGATCGTCCTTCCACCGCTTGGACGCAGCGGGCGGTGGGCCGGTTCCCTGCGGTCTCGCGATTTTGGACACCGGAGGGCGGATTTGTTCCCCGCCACGGCGTGTGGGACCGTGGAATCGAGCCTGCCTCACCGGGCTCCCGGACGAGGGGCGCCGTACCCGGTGTGCGACAAGACGGCCCGTCGGAGGCTGTGATGTCGTGGTTGGTTCTGGTGGTGTCCGGGGTGCTGGAGGCGGTGTGGGCCACCGCGTTGGATCGGTCCAGGGGACTGAGCCGGCTCGGCCCGTCGGTGGTGTTCGTCGCGGCGTTGGTCGCGAGCATGGCGGGACTGGCGTATGCGATGGGCCGGCTGCCGGTGGGGACGTCCTACGCGGTGTGGGTGGGGATCGGTGCGGTGCTCACCGTGGCGTTCGCGATGGCCACGGGCGAAGAGACGGTGTCGGCGTCGAAGGTCCTGTTCCTGGGCATGATCGTCGGGGGCGTGATCGGCCTGAAGCTGGTGCACTGAACCCGCTCCGGCGGGACGCTGCAGCCCTCGGGCCGGCCGCGAGGAGCACCGGCCACCGGCACCGGGCGCACGAATCCGCGCACGGTAGTGGCGGATCGGGCGCTAGGGCATGCGCGTGCCGACGCCGTCGGGTCGTCGCGGCATGAGGAAGAAGACCAGCACCGCGACGACGAGCGGCAGCGCCGAGACGATCAGCATGGTGGTAGCGACGCCCTCGGTGAAGTCGACGCCGAGGGTCAGCCCGTGGGCGAGCTGCACGAGGTTGGGGTCGTACCCGGTGGGACCGCCGCCGTGGGACATCGCCATCGTGACGGCGTGCTCGGCCTGCTCCGCCTCCTGCGCCGAGAGGCCGCGAGTGTCGGCGTCCTCGAGCACTTCTCGCCGGTAAAACGTGTCGAGCAGCAGGATGTAGACGGTCGGGCCGAGCGCGTAGCCCATCATCCCGAACGCCGGCTGGACGGCGGCGACCGACCCGGTGTTGCCGGTCTCGGCCTGCGAGAGGATCGTGTCGGCGGTCGCGGTTCCGGCCACGAATCCGCCCAGATTGCTGGTCCACGTCGCCACGACGAGCGCCGCGACCGCCATCGTCGGGGCGACCGTCGCCGCCGTCACGAGCCCGCTCAGCACGACGATCAGCAGTCCGGTCACCAGCACCGGGCGCGCGGTGTGCGCGGCGATCATCCGGCCGGCGAGCACGCTCGCCGCGGCGATCAGGAGCGTGCCGGGAAGGTACAGCAGTCCGACGGCCTGCGAGGACATGCCCAGCACGTAGTCGCCGAGCTGGCCGAGCACTGTTCCCAGACCGGCCGCGAGCAGGTTCACGGTCACGACCGCGAGCACCGCGAGGAAGAAGGCGCGGCGCCCGAACAGCGACAGGTTCAGGGCGGGATCCGGCGTCCTTCGTTCGTGCCACACGAACGTCGCGGCGGCGGCGACGCCGACGCTCAGGGGCACCCAGGCGCGTGGTTCGGTGAGTCCGTCGGGCACCGCTCCGATCCCCGCCACCAGGCCGAGCAGAGCCACTCCGAACAGACTCACACCGAGGACGTCGACTCCGCCCGCGGCCCGGCGCGGTGGTTCGTCGACGAACCGGACGATCAGCGCCAGCGCGATCAGCGCGAGCGGCGGGGTGACGAGGAACAGCGATCGCCAGCCGAACGTCTCCACGACCCACCCGCCGACCGCCGGAGTGATGCCGTACAGGACCATGTCGACGGCCATGAGGATGCCGAGAGCCGTCGACCGCAGTTCGGCCGGGACGGAGGCGGTGACGAGCGCCAGCGACAGTCCCAGCAGCGCGGTCAGCGCCAGGCCGTCCAGGAAGCGCGTCAGCAGCAGCACCGGATAGTTCGGCGCCATCGACGACAGCAGTCCGACGGCGATGTTGGCGACGAGGGCCCACACGAGCATGCGTGCGAGCCCGAACCGGTCGCCGAGTGTGCCGACCGCGAGGACGGATGCGGCCACCATGAGGGTGGAGGCGGCGGCGAGCATCCCGATCCGGTCGGCGGGAACGTCGAGACCCCGGCCCACGGTGGACAGGTTGAGGGTCAGCATCAGCGGGTCGACGGCCGCGATCGCGTAGGCGATCGCGGGTCCGAGAACGGTCAGGAGGATCCGGCCGGTGAGGCGTGGCGCCGCCGCGGCGCGTTCGGCCATCTCGCACACCCCGTCCTACTCGAGGAAGCCCTTCTCCACGAGCCAGTCGTAGGCCACCTCGGCCGGCTCCCGGCCGTCGACGTCGATCTGCCCGTTCAGTTCGATGAGGGTCTCGTCGGTCAGCTCCCGCGTGACGGGGGCAAACAGGTCGGCGATCTGCGGGTTCTCGGTGAGGGTCTCCTCGCGGACGACGACCGCCACGTTGTAGATGGGGAAGAACGTGCGGTCGTCCTCGAGCACCGTGAGATCGAGTGCCTCGATCCGTCCGTCCGTGGTGAACACCTCACCGAAGTTGCATTCGCCCCGGGCCGTCGCCTCGTAGATCGCCCCGGTGTCCAGGGTCTTGATGTTCTCCCGCGGGACCCCGGCGCCGAGGGGGATCCCGTACGTCTCGAGCATCGGCTGCAGGCCGTCGTTGCGGTTGGCGAACTCGGATTCCACGCAGAAGGTGCGTTCGGCGACCGGGATGTTCGCGATGTCGGAGAGGGAGTCCACGCCGAGGCGCTGGGCGTTGCGGCTGGTGGCCGCGAAGCCGTAGGTGTTGTTCATGGGGGCGGGCGGCAGCCACGCCAGATCATTCTCGCGCAGGTCCTCGTCGCGCACGGCCTGGTACTGCGCCTGCTCGTCGGGGATGGCCTCCTCGTGTCCGAGGTAGGCGATCCAGGCCGTTCCGGTGTACTCCCACTGGAGGTCGACCTGTCCCTCGAGCTGCGCCTGGCGGGAACTGGCGCTGCCGGGGATGTTGGTCAGATCCGTGACGTCCGCACCGGCGGAGCGCAGGAGGATCACCGCCATCTTCCCGAGCAGGATTCCTTCGGAGAAGTTCTTCGATCCCACCGCGACGCCCGCCCCGTCGAGCCGTTCGACGGACTGCAGGGGACCGGCGAGCTCGCCGGTGGGGACGAAGCCGCCGGCGGTTCCGAGTCCGCAAGCGGCCAGGGTCGCCGCGACGAGCAGGGGCGCGGCGATGCGGGGCAGCGGGATCCGGGTCACCGGCGCAGCCCCTTCGGTTGCACCGCGAGTTCGAGGACCCGGCCCGCCCAGTCGATGAGCAGGGCGAGCAGCGCCACGAGCAGGGCCCCGCTGACGAGCACCGGATACCGGAAGAGCGTGATGCCGGTGACGATGAGGGAACCGAGGCCGCCGGCGTTGATGAACGTGGCCAAGGTGGCGGTGCCCACGAGCAGGACGAGTGCGGTGCGCACGCCGGTCATGATCACCGGTACGGCGAGCGGCAGTTCGACGCGTAGCAGCACCCCGGCGCCGGACATGCCGATTCCGCGGCCGGCCTCGACGAGCGTGGGGTCGATGCCCTCGATCCCGGTGATCGTGTTCCGCAGCACCGGCAGCACGGCGTACAGGGTCAGGGCGACGACCGCCGTGCCGAATCCGAAGCCGAGCCAGATCGCGAGCAACACGATCAGGCCGATGGCCGGGGCCGCCTGGCCCGCGTTGGCGATCCCCACCGCAACAGGTGCGAGTGCGCGGGACCGCGGCCGGGTCAGGGCGATGCCGAGCGGGACGGCCACCGCCACGACGAGGATCGCGGAGACGACGGTGAGCCCGACGTGTTGCCAGAACAGGTTCGTGATCGTGGTCCAGTCGAGTTGCCGGGCCTCGATCGAGTCCAGGTCGGCGTTGCTGCGCCACAGCGCCCACGCGGCGAACACCACCGCCACGAGGACGGGGATGACGACGAGCAGCCCCTTGTTCTCACGTCCCGCGCGGGCGTCGCGCGAGCGTGTCCCGGTTCCCGCGGCGCGCGACGGCGCGGCCGGCTCGGCGTCGAGGCTCATATGCGGCTCCCGGTTTCGTCGGCGCCGGGCCCCGCCGAACGTGGACCGGTGGGGCGGATCCGATTGGTGACGGACTCGAAGTTCACCAATCCGAGGAATTCGTCGTGCCGGCCGGTCACGATCGCGGCCCCGTGCGCCGAGGTGAGCATCGCGTCGAGCGCATCGTTCAACGTGGCGTGCCGATCGAGCGTGATCACGCCCTGCGGTTCGCCGGCCGGGACGGACTCGGCGCCCTCGAGCTCGCGCACCCACAGCCACGCCACCGGCCGCCGCCGCTGGTCGAGGACCACGACGGTGTCGTCCTCGTTCGCTGCGGCGCGGGAGACCGCCTCGGCGGCGGGGCTTCCCACGGTGGCGGTGGTGCCGTCGACGAGGTCGAGGTCGTCGACCCGGCTGAGGGACAGCTGCTTGAGGGTGGACCCGGCACCGACGAACTTCTCGACGAACCGGTTCGCCGGTGCCGAGAGGATCACCTCGGGGGTGTCGTACTGGGCGACGTGCGCGCCCTCCTCCATGATCAGGATGCGGTTGCCCAGCTTCACGGCCTCGTCGATGTCGTGGGTGACGCACACGATCGTCTTGCGCAGTTCCTCGTGGATGCGCAGGAGCTCGTCCTGCAGCCGGTGCCGGGTGATCGGATCGACCGCCCCGAACGGCTCGTCCATGAGCACCACGGGCGGATCGGCGGCCAGGCCCCGCGCGACGCCGACCCGCTGCTGCTGGCCGCCGGACAGCTCCCGCGGGTACCGGTCGCAGTACTTGTCGGGATCCAGGTTGACCAGTTCGAGCAGCTCCACGACCCGGTCCGCGGTCCGTCGCTTGTCCCAGCCCAGCAGCCGGGGCACGATCGAGATGTTCTGGGCGACCGTCATGTGCGGGAAGAGGCTGCCGCCCTGGATCACGTATCCGATCCGCCGGCGCAGGTCGTCGACGTCCGCGGAACGGATGTCCTCACCCCCGATCAGGATGGTGCCTGCGGTGGGTTCGACGAGCCGGTTGATCATCTTCAGCGACGTGGTCTTGCCGCAACCGGACGGACCGACGAACATCACGATCTCGCCCGCCGGGATGTGCAGGCTCAGTCCGTCGACGGCGGGCCGGGCCTGACCGGGGAAGGTCTTCACCACGTCGACCAGGTCGATGTCGGTGCCGCTGATGCCCCCGGCGGAATGTGCTGGCGTGTTCATCGGGCTCGGATTCCCTTCGAGACGGTGACCTTGCCGATCGCGAGGAGCAGTGCGTCGAGAGCGAGGGCGAGCACGACCACGCCCACCGTGCCCACGAGCGCGGAATTCAGGGCGTTGGCGCCACCGATCTGGGACAGGCCCGTGAAGATGAACGAGCCCAGGCCGGGACCGAGGACGTAGGCGGCGATGGCGGCGACCCCCATGGACATCTGGGTGGAGACCCGCACTCCGGCGAGGATGACCGGCCAGGCCAGGGGAAGCCGTACTCGGGTCAGCGTACCGACCTCGCCCATGCCGAGGCCTCGCGCCGACTCGACGAGCGCGCCGTCGACGCCCTGCAGGCCGACGACCGCGTTGCGCAGCACGGGCAGCGCCGCATAGAAGGCCACGGCGATGAACGCCGGGGTGACGCCGATTCCGACGAGTGGGATCAGGATGCCGAGCAGGGCGAACGACGGGATCGTCAGACCGATGGCGCTGAGCGCGTTCGCCACGGGCTCGAGCCGCGGGACGCGCGTGACCATCACCGCGATCAGGACGGCGACGATCGTCGCGAGGAGAACGGCCTGCACGACCAGGCTCACGTGCTGGTAGGCGCTGAAGGCGATCTGTGCCCAGCGCTCGTCGACGAATTCCCACATGCGCACCCGTCCCGTCTCCCCGCACGCCCGACTGTCACGATGGCACAACTGCGGTGGCCTTCGGGCCGAGACGGAGAACCGCGACGGAGAAGTCGCGGAAACGCACCGTGGGTCGCCGGCCGAGGCCGGGCGGTCCGCGCCCCCACTCGGCGGCAGGCATACGGTGGCCGCGTTCTATCCTTCCGGCATGGATTCGCTCGTCGTCGACCACCCGCTCGCCGCTGCTCTCCTCACGACCCTGCGTGACGAGCGCAGCGACAACGCCGCCTTCCGGTACGCGCTGCGCCGGCTGACCCAGATGCTGGTCTACGAGGCGATCCGGGACGCCCCGGTGGAGCAGTTCGAGGTGCGCACGCCCGTCGCAACCACGACCGGTGTGCGCCTGCAGCAGCCTCCGCTGCTGGTGCCGGTGCTGCGCGCGGGGCTCGGCATGGTGGAGCAGGCGCACGCGCTGATCCCGCAGGCGCGCGTGGGCTTCGTGGGGTTGGCCCGGGACGAGAAGACGTTCGAGCCGGTGCCGTACCTCGAGTCGCTCCCGGACGACCTGTCCGGCCTCCCGGTCTACGTGCTCGACCCGATGCTCGCCACCGGCGGCTCCATGGTGCACACGATCGAGCTGCTGGTCACGCGCGGAGCAACCGATGTCACCGCGGTGTGCGTGGTCGCCGCCCCGGAGGGGGTGGCGGCGCTCGCCGACTCCGGTCATCCGGTCCGGTTGGTGACCGCGACGATCGACGAGGGACTCAACGAGGACAAGTACATCGTCCCGGGACTCGGGGACGCCGGCGACCGTCAGTTCGGACCACGCTGAGACGGCTCGCGGATCCGGTTGCGCCGCACCGGCGATCCGCGTCGCTGACCGGAAAGGCTTGTTTGTCCTTTTTGTCTGTTGTGTGACGGGATCACAATAGAGTTGCATTTGAGGTTTGGCCCGGGTCGGCTCCGACGCGTCGCGCGCCGCGCCGGGATCCGGCCCGGAAAGGGCGAAACCGCAGGACAGGAAGGGATTCCGGCCGCAGCGCCGGAGGTGACGAGGGTCCGGTCCGGGGCGGCGGCGCGTGCGGCCGAGTCCGTCTCGTTTCGGCGAAGATGATCAACTCGCCTTCCGGGCGGGGCTTCTCTGGTTACGCTCGCCGAGATCGGTTGGTTCGTCCACTGCCCTCGACCGTCCACGAAAATGAGGTCCGCTCGATGATCAACACCTTCTCCGGCAACAGGTTTCGACAGTGCGCCCGGGCCACCGCACTCGGTGCGGCCGCAGTGCTGGGCATGGTGGTGGGGTCCGGCAGTGCCGGAGCCGCTGTCGACAATGCCCGGACGCTGCCCCTCGGCAACAACAACGCCATCGAAGTGCTGCAGGCCGACACGTCGATCCAGTCCTATCCGCCGCTGGACAGCTCGCCCGTCAGCTTCGAGTTCTTCCACGACGAGGTCGTATCGGTCAACATCACCGGACCCGACGCAGATTCCTTCCAGGACACCAAGCTGACCATCGGATACCAGATCGGCTATCCGGTCGCCCTCAACGGCGCCGTCGTGCACATCTTCACCCCCAGCCTCGACTGGGAGGTCGGCAACGAATTCGGCATCGGCGTCGAACTCGCCCCCGAGTTCGCGCTCGGGCTCGACGCGAGCACCGGCGCGACGATCGGCGGTTCGATCATCCCGTCGCAGGAGATCGAGGTCGATCTGGCGCCCGGCGGCATCACCGACGTGCCCTTCGTCCAGGACATGGAGTTCGACGGCAGGGCGGCGACCGTCCGGCTCGCGGGAGTCCACGGCTCGGTCTCGGGAGCGCTCGGCCCGGTCACGATCCGGCCGTACGCCAGGGCCGTCACCTCGAACAACGACACCGTCGTCACCTACGGGGTGCCGCACCGCCTCTGAGGGTCGTCGTTTCTCCGCCGGTGCCGGTGGTGACCGCGATGGGCGGCCGCCATCGGCACCGGCGTTTCGCGTCAGCGCCCGTCCAGCGCGGCTGCCCACGCGCGCAACGCCCGTAGTCGCGCCGTCGCGAGGCCGCGATCACCGTCCGGGGCGACCGCCTCGAGATAGCACTTGAGCTTCGGCTCGGTGCCCGAGGGCCGCACCACGACCCGCACCGACGCGCCCTCGAGTACCACCGCGTCGGTGCGCAGCGGGCCGGTCGCCGTCGCGAGGTCGGTGGCCGCGACCGGCTCCTCGGCGAGTTCGGCCGGCAGCGCGGACCGCAGCCGGCTCATGATCGCCCCGATCCGCGCGAGGTCGGTCACCCGGATCGAGACCTGATCGCCGAGATGCAGCCCGAACTCGCGGTACAGGGCGTCGAGGGCGTCGACGAGAGTGCGCCGCCGGGTCTTCAGCTCCGCGGCGTAGTCCGCGACGACGATCGCCGTGGCGATGCCGTCCTTGTCGCGCACCGCGTCCGGGTCGACGCAGTGTCCGAGGGCCTCTTCGTACGCGTACACCAGCCCGTCGCCCGCGCGGGCGAGCCACTTGAAGCCCGTGAGGGTCTGCGCGTAGCGGGCGCCGCGCGCGGCGGCGAGCTTGCCGAGCAGCGTCGAGGAGACGATCGTCGTCGCGACGAGCGATCCGCGCGGCGCACCGGCGAGAATCCGGTCGCCGAGCAACACGCCGGTCTCGTCGCCACGCAGCATCCGCCAGCCGTCGGGCGTGGGGACGCCCACGGCACACCGGTCGGCATCGGGATCGAGCGCGAGGGCGATGTCGGCATCCACTTCGGCGGCGAGCGCGAGCAGCGCATCGGCCGCCCCCGGCTCCTCCGGATTGGGGAACTCGACGGTGGGAAAGCGCGGGTCGGGGTCGAATTGCGCGTCGACGACGTGCACGTCGCCGAAGCCGGCCGCACGCAGGGCTGCCACCGCGGTCTCCCCGCCGACGCCGTGCAGCGGCGTCAGCGCGACGCGGAGTTCCCGCGCCGTGGAGCGCGGCAGCGATGCGGCGCGCGCGAGATATCGTGCCACCAGTTCGTCCCCGGCGGGTGCGACGGTGAGGCGCGGCACCGACGCCGCGTCGCCGACGGCGTCGATCGCCGCCTCGATCTCGCGGTCGTCCGGCTCGACCAGTTGTGCGCCGCCGCGGGTGTAGACCTTGTAGCCGTTGTCCGTGGCCGGGTTGTGCGACGCGGTGATCTGCACGCCCGCGACCGCGTCGAGCGTCCGCACGGCGTACGCCGTCACCGGGGTCGGGAGCGGGCGCGGCAACGCCACGACGTCGAAACCGGCGGCCGCGAGAACCTCTGTGGCGGCAGCGAAGAACTCGGCGGATCCGGTGCGCGCGTCGCGGCCGACGACCACGGTGCCGCCGCCGGACCCGCGTGCGTCGAGCCAGTGGGCCAGGCCCGCGGTGGTGCGGACGACCACGTCCTCGTTCATGCAGTCCGGGCCGTCGCCGACGGGGCCGCGCAGCCCGGCGGTGCCGAAGCGCAGGGTCACAGCCGGCCCGCCAGTTCACGCAGCAGGTCGCCCATTCGGGTGGCGGCAGCCCGTCCCGCGGCGAGGACCTCGTGATGGTCGAGGTGTTCGCCGGTCAGTCCCGCGGCGGCGTTGGTGACCAGGGAGATGCCGAGCACCCGCGCGCCGGCGGCCCGCGCGGCGATGGTCTCGTGGACGGTGGACATGCCCACCAGGTCGGCGCCGAGCGTCCGCAGCATGCGGATCTCGGCGGGGGTCTCGTAGTGCGGGCCGGGCAGGCCGGCGTACACACCCTCGTCGAGGGTCGGGTCGATCTCGCGGGCGAGGGCGCGCAGTCGCGGGCAATAGGCGTCGACGAGGTCGACGAACTGTGCGCCGACGAGCGGCGAGCGTCCGGTGAGGTTGAGGTGGTCCGAGATCAGGACCGGCTGACCCACCGCGTGCTCGGGCCGGATGCCGCCGGCGGCGTTGGTGAGCACGACGGTGCGCGCGCCGGCGGCGACGGCGGTGCGCACCGGATGCACGACGCGGCTCAGGTCGTGCCCCTCGTAGGCGTGGGTGCGGCCCGCGAGGAGGAGCACCGGGGTCTCGCCGACCCGCACCGAATGCACGGTGCCCGAATGTCCTTCGGCGGTGGGCGGGGCGAACCCGGGAAGTTCGCTCATCGGAACTGCGGCGACAGCCGGGCCGAAGCGCTCCACTGCGGCGCGCCAGCCCGAGCCGAGCACCACCGCGACAGGGTGTTCGGGCACGCCGGTGCGCTCGGCGAGTGCCGCGGCGGCGCGGGCGGCCTCGGCAGGGGGGTCGGCGATGGCGTCGGGTGCTCCCATGTCGGTCGACCCTAGCGTCAAGCTCGTTGTTACTCACCGGTAGGTTCTGGCGCTATCCTCTCCGCATGCCATACCTCGACCGCGACGGCGACGTCTTCGTCCTTCACCTCGGCGACCGCTCCGGCGGCGACACCGAGAACCGCTTCCACCCCGACTGGCTCTCCGCCGTCCACGCGCTGCTCGACGAGGTCGACGCGCACGACGGCCCGGCCGCGCTCGTCAGCGCGGCCACCGGGAAGTTCTGGAGCAACGGCCTCGACACCGACTGGATCTTCGGCAATCTCCCCGACCTGCCGGGCTACCTCGATTCCGTGCACGAGTTGTACGTGCGGATCCTCACCTTCCCCGCGGCGACCGTCGCGGCGGTGCAGGGCCACGCTTTCGGTGCCGGTGCGATGCTCGCGCTGACCCACGACTTCCGCGTCATGCGGGCCGATCGCGGCTTCTGGTGCCTGCCCGAGGTGTCGCTGAACATGCCGTTCACCGTGGGCATGTCCGCTCTGCTGCGCGAGCGGTTGCCGATCCAGGCCGCGGTCGAGGCGACCACGACCGGCCGCCGGTTCGGCGGCGCCGACGCCCTCGCCGCGGGCATCGTCGATCGCGCCGTCGACGGCGACGCCGTGGTGGCCGCCGCCGTCGAACGGGCCGCCGCCCTGACCGGCACCCGCGGCGCCAACCTGGCGGGCATCAAGCGCGGTCTGCACGCCCCGCTGATCGCGGCGCTCGAGACGAAGACGGACGAGTCGAACTTCCGCCTCGGGTGAGGTGCGCTCGTTCCGCCCGTGCCAGACTGAGCGGGTGACGAGCGATGCGGACAGGGCGATCGAGGCTGCGTCGGACGGCCTGATCGCCCTGTCGCATTCGATCCATGCCGAGCCGGAGCTGGCCTTCGACGAACACCGCAGCGCCGCGAAGATCGTCGAACTGCTACGCGGCGGCGGATTCGAGGTCCGCACCGGGATCGCCGATCTGCCCACCGCGTTCGACGCCCGGTTCGGCAGCGGGGAACTCGTCGTCGGCATCTGCGCCGAATACGACGCCCTGCCGGGAATCGGGCACGCGTGCGGGCACAACATCATCGCCGCCGCCGGCGCCGGCGCGGGCCTGGGTCTCGCCGCGGTCGCCGATGCCCTCGGCATCACCGTCCGCGTCATCGGCACGCCCGCTGAGGAGACCGGCGGCGGCAAGGTGCTCATGCTCGAGCGCGGCGTGTTCGCCGACGTCGGCATGGCCCTGATGGTGCACCCGGGCCCGTTCGACATCACGGGGGCCACCTCGCTGGCCCTCGCCGACATCGCCGTCACCTACACCGGTCGCGAGGCGCACGCCTCTGCCGCCCCCGAATACGGCCGCAACGCCGCCGATGCCGCGACCGTCGCGCAGGTCGCCGTCGGCCTGCTGCGTCAGCACCTGCTGCCCGGCCAGCAGATCCACGGGATCGTCAGCGACGGCGGCACCGCCCCGAACATCGTGCCCGCGCACAGCGAACTGCTGTACTACCTGCGGGCGACGACCGCGGACTCCCTGGCCGACCTGTCCGAGCGTGCCGGGAACTGCTTCGCCGCCGGGGCTCTCGCCGCCGGCTGCACGCACGAGATCCGCACCGTGTCGCCGACCTATACCGAACTGACTCCCGACCCGTGGCTGGTCCGGGCTTATCGTGAGGAGATCATCGGTCTCGGGCGCACGCCGCTGCCCGTCGAGGAGGAAGGATCGCGCCCGCTGGGCAGCACCGACATGGGAAACGTGACGAACGTGGTGCCGGGTATCCACCCGGTGATCGGTCTCGACTCGGGTGGGGCGGTGACCCACCAGGCGGCGTTCGCCGCCGCGTGCGTCACCGCCTCGGCGGACCTCGCCGTCCTCGACGGCGCCCGCGCGCTCGCCGCGACGGCGGCCCGCGCGGCGGCCGATCCCACACAACGTGCACGGCTGCTCGAGAACGTGGCGCGCCGATGAATCCGTACATCGAGAAGTGGCTGGGCGAGCACACCGACGAGCTGTCGGCGTGGCGCCGGCACATCCACGCCAATCCCGAACTGGCCCGGCAGGAGTACGCCACCACCGAGTTCGTCGGGAGCACGCTCGCCGCCGCCGGGCTCGAGCCGAAGGTGCTGCCGCGCGGCACGGGCCTGATCTGCGATCTCGGTCCCGAGGGCCCGCGGATCGCCTTGCGCGCCGACATGGACGCGTTGCCCATGCAGGAGATGACGGGCCTGCCGTTCGCCTCCACCGTGCCGGGCGTGACACACGCCTGCGGGCACGACGCCCACACCACCGTCCTACTCGGCACCGCGCTGGCGCTGAACTCGGTGCCCGAGCTGCCGGTGGGTGTTCGGCTGATCTTCCAGCCCGCCGAAGAGGTGATGCCCGGCGGCGCACTCGACGTGGTCGCCGCGGGCGCGCTCGAGGGGGTGGCCCGGATCTTCGCGCTGCACTGCGATCCGCGGCTCGAGGCGGGCCGGGTCGGGGTGCGGGTCGGGGCGATCACCTCGGCCGCCGACACGGTCGAGCTGGTCCTCGACTCGCCGGGCGGGCACACCTCCCGCCCGCACCTGACGGGCGATCTGGTGTACGGGCTCGGCACCGTGATCACCGGGCTGCCGGGCATGCTCAGCCGCCGCATCGACCCCCGCACGAGCACGGTGATGGTGTGGGGCGCGGTCACGGCGGGCAAGGCCGCGAATGCGATTCCCCGCACCGGGATGCTGACCGGCACCGTCCGCACCGGCGACCACGAGACCTGGGAGCTGCTCGAACCGATGGTGCGGGAGATCGTGCACGGCCTGCTCGCGCCCACGGGGCTGAGCTACGAGCTGGACTACCGGCGCGGTGTGCCGCCCGTCGTCAACGACGAGGTGTCGGCCCGGATGGTCGAGGACGCGGTGCGCGCGATCGACCCGGACGCGCTGGCGGACACCCCGCAGTCCGGTGGGGGAGAGGACTTCTCCTGGTACCTCGAGGAGGTTCCGGGCGCGATGGCCCGGCTCGGTGTGTGGCGGGGGACCGGGCCGAAGCTCGACATCCACCAGCCCGACTTCGATCTCGACGAACGGGCCCTGGCCGTCGGCGTACGGGTGATGACGAACCTGGTCCTGGGATCAGGTTAGGCTTGCGCAACCTGTACGTTGCCTGTGAGTCGTCGCTCACGCCAGGAGGTCCGGATGCATTTTCGACGCAGAGCTGTCGCCGTACTGTCGGCCGGGGTCGTCGCCGCCGCGTTGGCCGCGTGCGGCAGTGACTCGGGATCGGGTGAGTCCGGGGGCGAGTCCAGCGGTGCGCTCACCCTGTACTCCGGGCGCAGCGAGAACCTGGTCGGACCGCTGATCGACCAGCTCGAGGGCACCCTCGGCTTCGAGGTCGACGTCGTCTACGGCAGCACCCCGGAGATCACCGGAAAGCTCGTCGAGGAGGGCGGCTCCTCGCCGGCCGACGTGGTGTTCACCCAGGACGCCGGTGCGCTCGGCCTGCTCGACCAGGCGGGGCTGCTCGAGACGCTGCCGGCGTCGGTGACCGATCTGGTTCCCGCCGACTACCGCGCCGCCGACGGCACGTGGGTGGCGACCTCCGCGCGCGCCCGCGTGCTCGTCTACAACGACGAGAAGGTGCAGCCGCAGGATCTGCCCACCGGCATCGACGGCCTGCTGGACCCGAAGTGGAAGGGCCGGATCGGCTTCGCCCCGACCAACGCGTCGTTCCAGGCGTTCGTCACCGGGCTGCGCGTCGCGCGCGGTGAGGACGGCGCCCGCGCCTGGCTCGAGGCCTTCAAGGCCAACGAGCCGGTGGCGTTCGAGGGCAACGGCCCGCTGATGGAGGGGGTGGACACCGGCCAGGTCACCCTCGGCCTGACCAACCACTACTACTGGTACGGCCTCGCGGACGAGCGCGGTGCCGAGAACCTGAACGTGCAGGTCTACTACTTCCAGGCCGGTGATCCGGGCGCGCTGGTGAACATCGCCGGGGCCGGCGTGCTGAAGACCACGGACCAGAAGGAGCAGGCGGAGCAGTTCGTCGCAGCGCTGCTCTCGCCCGAGGCCCAGGCCTACTTCGCCGACGAGACGGCCGAGTACCCGGTCGTCGAGGGCGTCGAGACCAAGGACCAGCTGCGCCCGCTGTCGGAGATCGGCAACTCCGACATCGAACTCGCCGAACTCGCCTCGCTCGAGCAGACCCAGGCGTTGCTGCAGGAGCTGGGATTCATCTGATCCAGCTCGCCGCTCTCCGTCCCACCCGGCGCAGCCGGCCCGTTCTCACCCTGGCTGCGCTGGGTGTCTCGGTGTTCGCGCTCGCCCCGGTGGCGCACCTGATCATGCGTGCGTTCGCCGACGGTCCCGACCGCGTGTGGTCGCTGGTGTTCCGGCAGCGCACCCTCGATCTGGTATGGCGCAGCGGCATTCTCGCGCTCACCGTCACCGTGGCCTGCCTCGTGATCGGCGTGACCGCCGCGTGGCTCACGGCACGCACCGACCTGCCCGGCCGGCGGTGGTTCGCCCTGGCGCTGAGCGTTCCGCTCGCCATCCCGTCGTACGTGTCCGGCTTCGTCTACATCGCCCAGTTCCCCGGCCTCGCGGGTTTCGCGGGGGCGGCGCTGGTCCTCACCGCGGCGAGCTTCCCGTACGTGTACCTGCCGGTGTCCGCGGCGCTGGCCTCGGTCGATCCGGGGCTCGAGGAGGTGGCCCGCACCCTCGGCCGGTCCCGGCTGCGCACCACGCTCACCGTGACCCTGCGTCAGGTGTGGCCGACCGCGGCGGCCGGCGGACTGCTGGTGGCGCTGTACACCCTCAGCGACTTCGGTGCCGTCGCGCTGATGCGGTACGAGGCCTTCACCCTCGCCATCTACGGCAGCTACCGGGGGCTGCTCGACCGTACCCCGGCCGCGGTGTTCGGCCTGGTGCTCGTCGTGCTCGCCGTCGCGCTGACGGTCTCCGAACGCCGGGTGCGCCGCGGGGCCACCGCGCGCGTCGGCTCCGGCGCCCCACGACCCGCCGCGCCCGTGCCGCTGGACCGGCAGCGGTGGACGGCCCTGGCGTTCCTCGCCGTCGTGCTGGTGGTGAGCGTCGGCGTGCCGCTGGCCGGACTCGCGCGCTGGCTGTGGTTCTCGCAGCAGGCGGCGATCGACTGGGCGGGGATCTGGACGGCGACGACGTACACGCTGTGGGTGGCGGCCCTCGGGGCGTTGCTGACGACGGCGCTGGCCCTGCCGGTGGGCACCCTGGCGGCGCGCTCGACCTCGCCGGTGGCGCGGTTCACCGAGAGCGCCTCCTACGTCGGGTTCGCGCTGCCCGGCATCACCGTGGGTCTGGCGCTGGTCTTCTTCGGTATCCGGCTGCTGCCGCAGTGGTACCAGCACACCCCGATGCTCGTGATCGGCTACGCGGTGCTGTTCCTGCCGCTCGCCGTCGGGTCGATCCGCGCGGCGGTCGCCTCGATCCCGCTCGGCCTCGAGGACGCGTCCGCGACCCTCGGCAGCGGACGGCTGCGGACCGGCGTCCGGGTGATGGTCCCGCTGGCCGCGCCCGGTGTCGTCGCGGGGGCGGCGCTGGCGTTCCTCACCATCGCGAAGGAACTGCCCGCGACGTTGTTGCTCGTGCCGATCGGGGAGGACACCCTGGCGTCACGGATGTGGAAGTACACCGAGACCCTCGAATACGGTTCGGCGGCCCCGTACGCCGCGATCCTGGTGCTCATCGCCGCGCTGCCGTCGCTGGTGCTGGGCCGACTGTTGCGGGGCCGGGTCGATGCGGAAAGTGGCGGTGAGGAATGAGCGGGCTCTCCATCGAGGGCGTATGCGCCCGGTACGGGCGGACCGAGGTCGTCAGCGACGTCTCGCTGACGGTGGAGCGAGGCGCGTTGCTGGCCGTGCTCGGGCCCTCGGGCGGGGGCAAGACCACCCTGCTGCGCGTCGTCGCGGGTCTGCACCCGGCCAGCGCGGGGCGCGTCGTCGCGGACGGACGCGACCTCACGGCGCTGCCGCCGGAGCGGCGAGGGGTGGGGCTGGTGCCGCAGGAGGGTGCGCTCTTCCCGCATCTGAGCGTGGCGCGCAACGTCGGCTACGGGCTGGTGCAGCCGACGTGGCGATCGATGGTGCGGCAGAAGTCCGTCCGGCACCGCCGCGTGGCGGAACTGCTCGAACTGGTCGGCCTGGCCGGCACCGGTCAGCGCAAGCCGTCGCAGCTGTCCGGCGGCCAGCAGCAGCGCATCGCGCTGGCGCGGGCGCTGGCCCCGAACCCGTCCGTCGTACTGCTCGACGAGCCGTTCAGCGCCCTCGACGCCGGGCTGCGGGCCAGCCTGCGCACCGAGGTCCGCACTCTGCTGCGGGACCAGGAGGTCGCCTCCGTGCTGGTCACCCACGACCAGGCCGAGGCCCTGGCCATCGCGGACAGGGTCGCGGTGATGCTCGGCGGGCGTGTCGCCCAGGTGGGCACCCCGGAGGACGTCTACCGGTGGCCCGCGACGCTCGAGGTGGGCGCATTCGTGGGGGATTCGGTCGTCCTCGACGCCGATGCGGACGGCGACCGCGCACACACGGTGATCGGTACGGTCCCGCTCGCCGCCCCGGCCCACGGCAAGGGGCACGTGCTCGTGCGCCCGGAACAGGTGCAGGTCGCCGCGGCCGACGAGCCGTCGAAGTTCACCGTGCTCGACGTCGCCTTCGGCGGAGCACTGACGGAGGTGCGGGTGACCGGCGCCGGGCAGACGATCCGGGCGCAGCGGGCCGCGTCGCACGACGTGCAGGCCGGGGACCCGGTGACGCTGCGTGTCGGCGTCCCGGTGCCGTTCTACCCGGACCGGCCGGCCGGCGACTAGAAGCTGTCGGGCCGGCCCGGCCCGACGTTGCGGCTGTTGCGGGTACGCAGGTCGCGCACGTAGTCGGCGGGGGCTCCCGCGATCTCGGCGGCGTCGGCCATCACGCCCAGGTAGCGGGCCGACGGCAGGCCGCCCTCGTACGCGTCGAGGACGTACAGCCAGGCGAGCACGGGTCCGTCGTCGGTGTCCACGCGCAGCCGGATCTTGCGGTGGATGCCGAGTTCGGAGCCCTCCCACCGGTCGAGGCTGCGTTCGTCCTCGTCGGGTACGTCGTACAGCACCACGAACACCTTCGAGTCGGGATCCTCGACGACGGTGGCGAGCGCACCCTCCCAGCCGATGTCGCCGCCGCTGAACGTCAGCCGCCAGCCGTGGAGCCAGCCGGTTCCGGCCATCGGCGAATGCGGGCAGCGCTGCAGCATCTGCTCGGGATGCATGTTGGAGCCGTAGGCGGCGTAGATCGGCACGGGGTACAGGCTAATGGCTGACCGTCCGGCGCAGGACACGGGGCGCTGGCCGCTGCACGGCCGAGTCCGCGTGCGCAGGACGGTGCCGGTGGCATAGCGTGTCTGCGGACGTTCGGCAACCCCGGCGCCCGCACACCCGGACCGAGGACCATCTCGGAATCGATACAGAGGAGAACAATGACCCGGATCGTGATCATCGGCGGCGGCCCTGCGGGCTACGAGGCGGCGCTGGTGGCGGCTCAGTACGGCGCGACCGTGTCACTGATCGATTCGGACGGGATCGGCGGTGCCTGCGTGCTCTTCGACTGCGTGCCGTCCAAGACGTTCATCGCGTCCACCGGCATCCGCACGGACATGCGCCGGGCCGCCGACCTCGGCGTCCAGCTCGAAAGCGCCGGGGTGGCGCTGCCCGAGGTCAACGCCCGCGTCAAGAGCCTCGCCCGCGCGCAGTCCGCGGACATCCGGACCAAGCTCGAGGCTGCCGGCGTGCAGTTGCTCAGCGGCCGCGGCGAGCTCATCGACAGCCAGGTCGGGATGGCGGCGCATCAGGTGCGCGCCACCCTTTTCACGGGCGAGGAGCGGATCCTCGACGCCGACGTCGTGCTCATCGCGACCGGCGCGAGCCCGCGGGTGCTGCCCGGCGCGGAGCCGGACGGCGACCGCATCCTCAACTGGCGTCAGCTCTACGACCTCGACGCGCTGCCCGAGCACCTCGTGGTCGTCGGTTCCGGTGTCACCGGCGCCGAGTTCGTCTCCGCCTACACCGAGGTCGGTGTTCAGGTGACGCTGGTCTCGAGCCGTGACCGGGTGCTGCCGCACGAGGACGAGGACGCCGCCCTCGTGCTCGAGGACGCCTTCGCCGAGCGGGGCGTGAACCTGGTCAAGCACGCCCGTGCCGACGCCGTCGAGCGCACCGAGAGCGGGATCCGGGTCAAGCTGGCCGACGGGCGCATCGTCGAGGGCAGCCATGCCCTGATGACGGTCGGCTCGGTGCCGAACACCGCCGACCTCGGGCTCGAGAAGGTCGGCCTGCAACTCGACCGGGGCGGTTACATCCAGGTCGACCGGGTCTCGCGCACGCCCGTTTCGGGTATCTACGCCGCCGGCGACTGCACCGGGCTGCTGCCGCTGGCGTCGGTGGCCGCGATGCAGGGCCGCATCGCGATGTACCACGCCCTCGGCGAGGGGGTGAGCCCGATCCGGCTCAAGACCGTCGCCTCGGCGGTGTTCACGCGGCCCGAGATCGCCACCGTCGGCGTCAGCCAGGCCGCGATCGACAACGGCGAGGTGCCGGCCCGCACCGTGATGCTGCCGCTGCACACCAATCCCCGTGCGAAGATGTCGGGGCTGCGCCGCGGCTTCGTGAAGATCTTCTGCCGTCCCGCCACCGGCGTCGTGATCGGCGGCGTGGTGGTCGCCCCCACCGCCTCGGAGCTGATCCTGCCCATCGCGATCGCGGTGCAGAACAACCTCAGCGTCGACGATCTCGCCCACACCTTCTCGGTGTATCCGTCGCTGACCGGGTCGATCACCGAGGCGGCGCGCCAGCTGATGCGGCACGACGACCACCTGGACTGAGACATGGGGCCGGGCGCTCGTGACCCGTTCGGCGACGGTGCGGGCGAGCGGGAGGTATACGCGCCGAGCGGGAGCTTGTCGTCGGAGTTCCTCGGCCGATGCCGCAGTCACGGCCCGCTCGGCGCGAGACATTCCCGTTCGGCACCTCACGTCTCGATCGGGCGCCCGGCCGCGCTGCCGCAGACGCCGTCCCATAATGTGGGAGTGCGTTACGGGTGGGCTGGCTGCACGGCGACCGGCGGCTGTGCGCAGCCGTGGAGCTGCTGAAACAGGGTGCCGATCTGTGCGGCTCGTCCCTGACGCAGGCGATCGCGGCCGCCCTCCTCGCCGACGAGCCTTGGTACACCGGGCATTTGGACCGGCTGCGCGGCACGTACGGCGCCCGGGCCACGGCGCTGTCGACCGCCCTCGCCGCGGAGTTCGGCGACGCGGTCGTCTCCTCCGCCGTGCGGGGCGGCATGTTCGCCCGGGTGCGGTTCGCCGGTGAGCTCGACACGGCCGAGCTGCTGCCCGTCGCGGCCGAGCACGGCGTCGCGTTCGTGCCGGGGGCCGCCTTCGCGGTCTCCGGCGACCACGGCCGCAGTGCGTGGCTGTGCTTCGCGACCGCCGGGGAGGCCGACCTCGCCGAGGCGGCGCGCCGGCTCGGCCGCGCCGTGCGTGCCGTGCGGCACAGGTCCGCCCGCGCGTAACGCGGATCAGGCCCAGCCGTAGGTCCGCTCGACCGCCTTGTTCCACTCGGCGTAGAGCCGCTCCCGCTCGGCGGCGTTCATCTTCGGTTCCCAGGTGCGGCCGGCCGCCCAGTTGCGCCGGATGTCGTCCTCGCCCTCCCAGAAACCGACCGCCAGGCCGGCCGTGTAAGCCGCGCCGAGCGCGGTGGTCTCGGCGACCACGGGCCGGACCACCGGGGCGCCGAGGATGTCCGACTGGAACTGCATCAGCGTCTCGTTGCCGACCATCCCGCCGTCCACCTTCAGGGTGTGCAACTCGACGCCGGAGTCGGCGTGCATCGCCTCGATCACCTCGCGGGTCTGGTAGGCGGTCGCCTCGAGCGCGGCGCGCGCCAGGTGCCCCCTGTTGACGAAGCGGGTGAGCCCGGCGATCACGCCGCGCGCGTCGGGGCGCCACCGCGGCGCGAACAGGCCGGAGAACGCCGGCACGAAGTACGCGCCGCCGTTGTCGGGGACGGTCGCGGCGAGATCCTCGATCTCCGCGGCCGTACGGATCAGCCCGAGATTGTCCCGCATCCACTGCACCAGCGACCCCGTGACCGCGATCGAACCCTCGAGCGCATACACCGCCGGGGCGTCGCCGATGCGGTAGCAGACGGTGGTCAGCAGCCCGTGCTCGCTCCGCACCGGCGTCGTCCCGGTGTTGAGGAGCAGGAAGTTCCCGGTTCCGTAGGTGTTCTTCGCCTCGCCCGGCGACAGGCACGCCTGGCCGAACGTCGCGGCCTGCTGGTCGCCGAGGATACCCGCCACCGGGACGCCGGCGAGCGGCCCGCGTTCGCGGGCGTACCCGTAGATCTCCGACGAGCTGCGGATCTCCGGCAACATCGACATCGGGATCCCGAAATCCGCGCAGATGTCCGGATCCCATTGCAGCGTCTCGAGATTCATGAGCATCGTGCGAGAGGCGTTGGTGACGTCGGTGAGGTGCACTCCCGGCTCCCGGTTGCCTGCGCCGGTGCCGCCGGTGAGGTTCCACAGGATCCAGCTGTCCACCGTCCCGAACGCGAGCTCGCCGGCCTCCGCCTTCTCCCGGGCGCCCTCGACGTTGTCGAGGATCCACCGCACCTTCGGGCCCGCGAAGTACGTCGAGAGCGGCAGGCCCGTGGCCTTGCGATACCGGTCCACGCCCGCGTCACCGGCGAGCTGCTCGACCAGTCGATCGGTGCGGGTGTCCTGCCACACGATCGCGTTGTGGACGGGCCGGCCGGTGGCGCGTTCCCATACGACCGTCGTCTCGCGCTGGTTGGTAATCCCGATCGCGGCGATGTCGGCGCGTGTCAGATCGGCCTTCGCCAGGGCCAGGGCGGCGACTTCGCGGGTATTGAGCCACAGCGTTTCCGGATCGTGTTCCACCCAGCCGGCGCGGGGGAGGATCTGCTCGTGCTCGGTCTGGGCCCAGGCCGCGATGCGGCCGTCGTGGTCGAAGATGATGCAGCGGCTCGACGTGGTCCCCTGATCGATCGCGGCGATGTAGCGGGTCACGGCAACCTCTCCGGGGCGTATGGTTCGGGACGGCAGTCTGCGGACGAACCTACTAGCCTGAGTGCGGAAACGTCGGCGACTCACGGGAGCGATGCGGTGACCAACCAACCAGGCGTCCAGATTCTCGGGCCGCAGCAGCGCCGTGACGCGTGGCGACGGCTCGGCTCGGAGCAGTTCGACGTGGTGGTCATCGGCGGCGGCGTCGTCGGCGCCGGTGCCGCCCTGGACGCCGCCACCCGCGGGTTGAAGGTCGCACTCGTGGAGGCACGGGACTTCGCCTCCGGCACGTCGAGCCGCTCGTCGAAGATGTTCCACGGTGGGCTGCGCTATCTCGAGCAGCTCGAGTTCGGTCTCGTCCGGGAGGCGCTGCGGGAACGCGAGCTGTCGCTCTCGACGCTGGCCCCGCATCTGGTCAAGCCGTTGGAGTTCCTCTTCCCCGTCACCCACCGGGTGTGGGAGCGCCCGTACATTGCCGCGGGCATCTTCCTGTACGACCGGATGGGCGGTGCCAAGTCCGTGCCCGCGCAGAAGCACCTGACCCGGTCCGGGGCGCTGCGCATGGCGCCGGGGCTCAAGCGCGACTCGCTCGTGGGCGGGATCCGGTACTACGACACCGTCGTCGACGACGCCCGTCACACCATGACGGTGGCCCGCACGGCCGCGCACTACGGCGCCGTGGTGCGCACCTCGACCCAGGTGGTCGGGTTCCTGCGCGAGGCCGACCGCGTCTCCGGCGTGCGGGTGCGCGACTCGGAGGACGGGTCGGTCACCGACGTGAAGGGGCACGTGGTGATCAACGCCACGGGGGTGTGGACCGACGAGATCCAGGCCCTGTCCCGGCAGCGCGGCCGGTTCCGGGTGCGCGCCTCGAAAGGCGTGCACATCGTGGTGCCGCGCGACCGGATCGTCAGCGACTCGGCGATCATCCTGCGCACCGAGAAGTCGGTGCTGTTCGTGATCCCGTGGGGCAGCCATTGGATCATCGGCACCACCGACACCGATTGGAATCTCGACCTCGCCCACCCGGCCGCTACGAAGGCCGACATCGACTACATCCTCGACCACGTGAACCGGGTCCTGGTCGTCCCGCTCACCGACGACGACATCGACGGCGTGTATGCGGGCCTGCGGCCGCTGCTGGCCGGGGAGAGCGACGAGACGTCGAAGCTGTCGCGCGAGCACGCCGTCGCCCGGGTCGCACCCGGCCTCGTGGCGATCGCCGGCGGCAAGTACACCACCTACCGCGTGATGGCCGAGGACGCCGTCGACCTGGCGGCCGAGGACATCCCCGCACGGATCGCCCCGTCCATCACCGAACGGGTGCCGCTGGTGGGCGCCGACGGCTACTTCGCGCTCGTGAACCAGACGATGCAGCTCGCCGAGCGGTACGGCCTGCACCCGTACCGGGTCAAGCATCTGCTCGACCGATACGGGTCGCTGATCGACGAGATGCTGGAGCTGGCGGCCGACCGTCCCGAGTTGCTCGAACCGCTCACGGATGCGCCGCAGTACCTGCAGGTGGAGGTCGTGTACGCGGCGGCCGCGGAGGGAGCGCTGCATCTCGAGGACATCCTCGCCCGCCGCACCCGCATCTCCATCGAGTACCCGCACCGCGGCGTGCACTGCGCCGAGCAGACGGCCCGCCTGGTCGCCCCCGTCCTCGGCTGGGATGCCGCGACGGTGGAGCAGGAGATCGCGACCTACCGGGCCAGGGTCGAAGCGGAGATCCGATCGCAGAGCCGGCCCGACGACGAGTCCGCCGACGCGCTGCGGGCCGCCGCCCCGGAGGCCCGCGCGGAGATCCTCGAGCCGGTGCCCACGGGCGTCTGAGGCGCCGCCGGCACGCGAGACCCGGTCCTGTCGGTGGCCCGGAAGGTCGGTGGCCCGGAAGGTCGGTGGCCCGGAAGGTCGGTGGCCCGGAAGGTCAGTGGGTCAGGATCACCTTGACGAGCACCACGGTCGCGGCAACCGCGGTGAGTGCGATGGCACTCACGAGGGACGTGCGGCCCGGCCGCTCCCCGTTGAGGCGGCCGATGACGAAGACGATGCCACCGATCCGCAGCAGCACGGCGACCTCGGCGAGCAACTGGGCGGTGCGCGGTTCGAGCCAGCCCAGCCAGCCGATTCCCAGGATCACGGACGGCAGCACCGCCGAACTCAGGATGGGCACCGAATTACGCAGTTCGGCGATCTTCTCCGCCCGAGTCAGGGGGGTCCCCTGGCGCACGGTGTGCCCGACCGCCTCGGCGAACGCGTGGGCGACGAACGTCGACAGCGCCGTACCGAGCACGATCGCGATGCCGACGTACTTCGGGCCGGTGAGGATCGGTACGAGCGCCGCGAGCACCAGGACGTTGCCGTAGATGTAGGCGCTGATACGGCTGGCGGCGTTGTCCCGGTCCAGGGGTGTGCGCCGGGAGAACAACGGACCGTGCAGGAGCGCGTGGGCATCGGAGTCCATGCAGACAAGGGTGACAGACGCCGGGCGGACGGAGCCTGCGACTGCGCGCATCCGCTGTGTCCGGGCCGCGGCGTAGGATCCGACGACGCAGGTGGTCGACGACGGGATCGCGGTGGTGGAGAGGGTGCGACGGCGCTGGGGCGGCACCGACATGGCGGAACGCCGGCGGGCACGCCGCGACGCGCTGCTCTCGGTGGGCATCGATCTGCTCGGGGCGCCCGAGGGACCGGCGGTCAACGTGCGCGCCGTGTGCCGGGCGGCCGGACTGACGGAGCGGTACTTCTACGAAAGCTTCGACGACCGGGACGCGTTCGTGCGCGCCGTGTATGCCGCCGTCGGGGAACGGGTGCGCACGGCGCTGGAGGCCGCGGTCGGTACGGCCCCGCAACCGGGGGACCTTCCCGAGGCGGCGGTCCGGGCCTTCGTCGACCTGATCGTCGACCGCCCGGCCGTGGGCCGGGTGCTGCTGCTCGGCCCGCTGCGGGAGCCGTCGCTCGGTGGTCAGGGCCTCGACCTCGCTCCCACGTTCGTGCTGCTCGTGCAGCAGCAGCTCACGGCGATCGCCGACCGCGAGGAGCGGCACATGGTGGCGGTCGGGCTCGTCGGGGCGCTGACGAGCCTGTTCATCGGCCACCTGGACGGCACCGTCGCGGTGTCGCCGGAGCGGCTGGTGCGGCACTGCGTGGGCCTGCTCGTCCGGGCCGGAAGTGTAGGGCCGCAGGCGGAGGGGTATTCGCAGGACGACGGCACGCTCGACGAAGGGAGGGGCATCATGCCCAGGTCGTCGATCAAGGACGAGAAGCTGTATCAGGAACTGCGCGACGACGGCGCCTCCAAGGAGAAGGCCGCCCGGATCTCGAACGCGGCGGCAAATCGCGGCCGGTCCTCCGTGGGCCACAAGGGCGGCAAGTCGGGATCCTACGAGGACTGGACCGTCGCCGAGCTGAAGAAGAGGGCCAAGGAGCTCGGGATCTCGGGCTACTCGTCCAAACGCAAGGGCGAGCTCATCGACGCGCTGCGCAACCACTGAGCCGCGGAACGACCGAGCGGCGGACCCACCGAGCCGGCGGGGCGGGCCGGGCTCAACCGCTCCCGTCGCGCGGCTGACAGTGCGGGCACCAGTCGATCTTGCGGTCCGGGTCGGCCGCCGACCCCAGCGTGCCGGTCCGGATCGTGGTTCCGCACCGACGGCACGGCTTGCCCGCGCGTCCGTACACCCACGTGCCCCGGCCGGGCCGGCGGTCGCCGGTGGTGATCCGGCTGACGCGGTCCCGGTTGAACATCAGCAGCCGGTGCGCCAGATCGACCCAGGCGGTCGCATCTCCCGCGTCCGCGACCGGCGTCGACGGGTGCACGCCCCGCAGGAAGCACAGCTCGCACCGGTACACGTTGCCCACCCCGGCCATCACCCGTTGATCGAGCAGCGCCAGACCGACGGGCCGGCCCGGATCGCGAATCAGGTTCGCGGCGGCGGCCGCCGGGTCCCAGTCCGGCCCGAGCAGATCGGGTCCCAGATGTCCCACGGCCTCCTCCTCGCGGTCGCGGTCCAGCACCTCGACGATCCCCAGGTCGAAGCCCACGGCCTCCGCGTCCGCGACCGCGAGCACGATCCTGGCGTGGTATCCCTGGCGGCGCCAGCGTGTCCCGGGCGTGTGGACGTCCCACACCCCCTCCATCTTCAGGTGGGTGTGGACGGTGTGCGCACCGACGCGGATCAGAAGGTGCTTGCCCCGGGCGAGCACCTCGTCGACCACGGTGCCGGTCAGATCGACCGTCGCGTACCGGGGCACGCGGATGTCGCAGCGCGTCAACGGCTTTCCCGCGAGAGCACGGCGCAGCCGGGTGGCCGCCTGGAAGACGGTGTCGCCCTCGGGCATCAGGCCCTCAACCGGAAACCACGAGGCGTGGCCGAGAAGCCGGCCTCGGCGAGGAACTCCGCGAACAGGTGACCGTGAATCGAACTGCCGTCGACCTTCTCGACGACGAGCGTGTCGAGGCCTCCGCCCTTGACCGACCCGGCCAGTGACGCGCACGCGCCGCGGAGTATCCCCGGGTCCTCGGTGAACGTCAGCACCGTGCGGCCGCCGCGTTCGACGAACAGACCCAGTTCGCCGTCGACGAGCACCACCAGCCCCCCGGCCTTGCGGCCGGGGCGGTGCCGCGGCGAGTCCTCGGGCGCCGCCGACTTCGGCCAGGGCAGTGCCGCGCCGTACGGGTTCGCCGGGTCGCACGCGGCCAGCGTCACCGCGGGTGTGCCGGTGTGGCGACCCTCGAGCGACTCGCCGTAGGACCGCAACCGGTCCACGACCTCCGGGGGGGAGAACTGCGCACCGCCGAGCGTGTCGACGAAGTAGCCGCGGCGGCACCGCCCCGTCTCCTCGAACCGGCTCAGCACCTTGTACATCAGGGCGAAGCCGCCCGGCACGCCCTCGGCGACGACCGCGCCGCGGGTGACCACGCCGTAGCGCTCGAGCAGCAGGTCCGCGGCGGCGTGGGCGCGCACCGTCGGATCGGTTTCCCGGTCGGGCAGCAGCGACCACCGCCCACCGACCGTCGGTGGCCCGGTCCGGTTCGGCAGCGCCGGACGTCCGCGGTACATTCGGGCGCGCGGGGCCCGGCGGGGCGTGCGGTGCGCGGGGGTCGCGCGCGAGGTGTCGCCGACGAGGGCGCGCAGCGCGGCCGGGGTGTCCCCCGAGACGAGGCCGGCCCACACGAGATCCCACAGCGCCGAGGCGGTTTCCGTGTCGGTGGTGCCGAGGGCCTCGGTGAGCTGACGGAAGAAGAACGCCCCGCCGCCCGCGAGCGTGTCCAGGATGCCGCGGTGGACGTCGGTCTGTTCGATCTCGGCCGCCGGCGCGAGGGTCAAGGGGGCGGTGTCGGTCAGGTGCAGCGACACCCAGCCGTCCTTGCCGGAGATCTGCCCCGACCCCGCCCACAGCACTTCGCCCGTCGTGGTGAGTTCGTCGAGCATCGCGGGGGAGTAGTCCCGCACCCGCGGCGCGAGGATCAGCGGCTCGAGAGCGCTCGCCGGCACCGGCACCCCGGCCAGTTGCTCGACGACCGCGGCCACCCCGTCCACCCCGCGCAGGCCGCCGCCCACGTGCTGCCACGCCGGCAGGAACCGGCCGAGGGTGGCGGTGCCGACCGGCTCCACCTCGTGCCGTGCCGCCGCGAGCGACCGTCGCCGCAGCCGCCGCAGCACCTCGGTGTCGCACCACTCGGCGCCCGTCGTGCCGGGCCGGAACTCACCTGCGCTGACTCGCTTCTCGGCGGCCAGCCGGTGCAGCACGTCCTGCACCACGGCGGTGCCGAGCCCGAACCGGGCCGCCGCCTCCGCCGCGGTGAACGGGCCGTGGGTGCGGGCGTACCGGCCGATCAGGTCGCCCAGCGGATCGGGCACCGGCTCGACGAACGCCGTCGGCACGCCGATCGGCAACGGCACCCCGAGCGCGTCCCGGAGCCGCGAGGCGTCCTCGACGGCCGACCACCGCTCGTGGCCGGCGAAGGACACCTTCAGCACCCGTCGCTGCGCGTCCAGCTCGCCGAGCCATGCGGCGGGATCGGCCGTGGTGCGTTCGGCGATCTCGGTCTCGGTCAGCGGGCCGAGCAGCCGGAGCAGGTCCGCGATCCCCTCGGCGTCGCGGGCCTTGCGGTCGGGGGCGAGGTGCTGCAGCTCCAGTTCGGCCCGGGCGATGACGTCGGCGTCGAGCAGTTCCCGCAGCTCCACACGCCCGAGCAGTTCGGCGAGCAGTGTCGAGTCCAGGGACAGGGCCGCAGCGCGCCGTTCGGCCAGCGGGCTGTCGCCCTCGTACATGAACGCGCCCACGTAGTCGAACAGCAGTGAGGTCGCGAACGGCGACGCGGTGGCCGTCTCGACCTCCACGATGCGGACCTGCCGCCGGGCGACGCGGCCGAGCAGGTCCCGCAGGGCGGGCAGGTCGTAGACGTCCTGCAGGCATTCCCGCACCGTCTCGAGCAGGATCGGGAAGGTGGGGTAGCGACGGGCCACGTCGAGCAGCTGCGCCGAGCGCTGCCGCTGCTGCCACAGCGGCGCCCGCTTGCCGGGAGTGCGGCGCGGCAGCAGCAGTGCCCGCGCCGCGCATTCCCGGAAGCGTGAGGCGAACAGCGCCGAGCCGCCCACCTGCTCGGTGACCAGGTCCTCGATCTCGTCGGTGTCGAAGGCGAACACCTCCGCGCCGGGCGGGGCGTCCTCGGTGTCGGGGAGCCGGACGATGATGCCGTCGTCCGAGGCCGTGGGCGCGGCTTCGACGCCGTACCGGTCGAGCAGCCGTGCGCCCACGGCGAGCGCCCACGGCGCGTGCACGCGCATCCCGTACGGGGAGTGCAGCACGAGACGCCAGTCGCCGAGTTCGTCGCGGAACCGCTCGACCACCAGGGTCCGGTCGGTGGGCAGGTGGCCGGTGGCGTTGCGCTGCTCCTCGAGCAACCGTGTCAGGTTGGCGGTCGCGTTGTCGTCGAGGCCGCCGCGACGGCACCGGGCGGCGGCGTCCTCCGGATCGGCGTGCCCGAGTTCGCGCACGAACGCCCCCAGGGCGGCGCCGAGTTCGGCCGGGCGGCCGACTCCGTCGCCGTGCCAGAACGGCAGCCTGCCGGGCTGCCCGTAGGCGGGGGAGACCAGCACCCGGTCGAAGGTGATCTCCTCGATGCGCCAGCTCGTCGCGCCGAGCGCGAACACGTCGCCCACCCGGGACTCGTACACCATCTCCTCGTCGAGTTCTCCGACCCGGGTGGCCTTCTCGCCGACCATGTACACGGTGAACAGGCCGCGGTCGGGGATCGTGCCGCCCGAGGTGACGGCCAGCCGCTGCGCGCCCGGCCGGCCGGTGAGGGTGCCGGCGGTGCGATCCCACACCACCCGGGGCCGCAGCTCGGCGAACTCGTCCGACGGGTACCGCCCGGCCAGCAGATCCAGCGTCGACTCGTACGCCGAGCGGGGCAGCGTCGCGAAGGAGCCGCTGCGCCGCACCGTGTCGAACCACTCGTCCACGTCGAGCGGCTCGAGGGCGACCGCGGCGACGGTCTGCTGGGCGAGCACGTCCAGCGGGTTGGCCGGCACCTGCAGGGCCTCGATGTGCCCGCCCACCATCCGTTCGACCGTGACCGCGCAGTGCACCAGGTCGGTGCGGTGCTTGGGGAACAGCACCCCGCGGGAGATCTCGCCCACCTGGTGGCCCGCCCGCCCGACGCGCTGCAGTCCGCTCGCCACCGACGGTGGTGCCGACACCTGGATCACCAGGTCGACCGCGCCCATGTCGATGCCGAGTTCGAGGCTCGAGGTGGCGACGACGCAGCGCAGCCGCCCGGACTTGAGGTCGTCCTCGATCAGCGCCCGCTGGTCCTTGCTCACCGAGCCGTGGTGCGCCCGCGCCAGCAGCGGCTGCGCGCCGAAAGCGACCTCGGTGGGCGCGCCGAGCTGCGCCGGGGGCCGGGGCCGGTGGTCCACCGCCTCGCCCTCGCGTTCGGCGTGGATCTCGTTGAGCCGGGCCGTCAACCGCTCGGCGAGGCGGCGGGAGTTGGCGAACACGATGGTGGAACGGTGCGCGACGATGAGGTCGACGATCTGCTCCTCGACGTGCGGCCAGATCGACCCGGCCTGCGGAACCCCCGGCATCCCGTCGTCCGAGAGTTCCGGCTGTACGCCCAGTTCGGTCATGTCCTCGACGGGCACCCGCACCGTGAGATCCCACGTCTTGGCGGACGGCGGGGCGACGATGCGGATCGGCGCCGACCCGGCGAGGAACCGGCCCACCTCCTCGTGCGGGCGCACCGTCGCCGAGAGGCCGATCCGCTGCGCGGGCCGCCCGAGCAGCAGGTCGAGCCGTTCGAGCGAAAGCGCAAGGTGTGCACCCCGTTTCGTTCCGGCGACGGCGTGCACCTCGTCGACGATGACGGTCTCCACACCGGCGAGCGTCTCGCGCGCCGCGGAGGTGAGCATGAGGAACAGCGACTCGGGGGTGGTGATGAGGATGTCCGGCGGGGTGCGGATCAAGGCGCGCCGGTCCGCCGCCGACGTGTCGCCCGAGCGCACGCCGACGGTGATCTCCGGCGGCTCGAGGCCGAGCCGTCGCGCGGTCTGGGTGATGCCGACCAGCGGCGAGCGCAGGTTCCGTTCCACGTCCACCGCGAGGGCCTTGAGCGGGGAGACGTAGAGCACGCGGGTGCCGGGGTGGTCGGTCGGGGTGGCCGCGAGGCGGTCGAGCGACCACAGGAAGGCCGAGAGTGTCTTGCCCGACCCGGTGGGAGCCACCACCAGGGTGTGCGCGCCGGAGGAGATCGACTCCCAGGCCCCGAGCTGTGCGGCGGTCGGGGCCTCGAACGCGCCCGCGAACCACTGCCGGGTGGGCTCGGAGAAACGGGTCAGGACGTCGGTCACCGTTCCATGGTGCACCGCCGGTACGACACGTCGGCGGTTTCCCGGATGTCGTGCTCGTGCCGGTCGGCCCCCGGCCGGCGGCGGGCCGGGCCGGGCGTCAGTCGGCCAGCGCGAACCGCGCGAGTTGCGCGCAGTGGTCCGACGCCCACAGGCACCGGCCGGTCCGCATCACCCGTTCGACGAGTGCGGCGGCAGCCGGCTCCCACGGTACGGCGGCGAGCTGCGCCCGGCCGGCGGGTCCGTCGGACCAGCCGATCGACACGACCGGGCCGTCGGGGCGGAACTGCAGGCCGGAGTGGGCCGCCGCGAGCACCTCCACGCTCGTTCCGGCGGCCGCCTCGAGGTCGTCGACGGCCACGGTGACCCGGCCGCCGATCCGGCGTGGCTGCTCCACCTGCAGGGCCTCCACGTACAGCCCCGCGGCCTCGATCGCGCCGACGTGCACGCGCACCAGCGGTTCCGCCTCGGTGGAGCCGTCGTGCGGCGGCAGGCACACCACCGACCAGTACTCGCGTTCACTCATCCTCGGATTGGGTACCGCGGCGCGCACGTAGTCGCGCAGCCATGCTGTCGCCGTGGCGAACTCCGGGTACTGCTCGAACGTCCGGTAGCGGGTGTCGCGCAGTGGCAGGCCCGCCGGCGACAAGGGCGTACGGGCGTTCACTGGATTTGTTCCTCACGCACGCGGCCACCGTACTCGATCTTGTTTCAGAGGATGACGCCCGGATTGAGGATGGATTCCGGGTCGAGCGCCGCCTTGATCCGCCGGGTCAGGTCCATCACGTCGGGACCCACCTGATCCGGCAGCCACGCCTTCTTCAGCCGGCCCACCCCGTGCTCCCCGGTGATGGTGCCGCCCAGCGCGATCGCCAGGTCCATGATCTGCCCGAAGGCCACGTGCGCGCGGGCCGTCTGGTCGGCGTCGGCGGGGTCGTACACGATCAGCGGATGGGTGTTGCCGTCGCCGGCGTGTGCGATCACCGCCACCGTCACCGCATTGCGCTCGGCGATCTCGGCGACACCCCCGACCAGGGCCGGCAGCGCCGGCAGGGGCACGCCGACATCCTCGAGCAGCAGGCTGCCGGTCCGTTCGACCGCCGGGATGGCCATCCGCCGCGCCGCCGCGAACGCCTCGCCCTCCTCGGGGTCGTCGGTCGAGAACACCTCCTCGGCACCGGCGTCCTCGCACGCCCGCACCATCGTCGCGATCTCCTGCGCCGAGGCCGTGCCCGGCGCGTCGGACCGGGCGATGAGCATCGCCTCGGTGTCGCGGTCCAGCCCCATGTGCAGCGCGTCCTCGACCGCATTGATCGAGGCGCGGTCCATGAACTCGAGCATCGCCGGGCGCATCGTCGCCGTCACGGCCAGCACCGCGTCGGCCGCGGCCTGGACCGAGCCGAACGTGGCGACCATCGTCGATGCCGGCGGTTGCGGCGGGAGAAGCCGCAGCGTCACCTCGGTGATGATGCCGAGGGTGCCCTCGCTGCCGACGAACAGCTTGGTCAGCGACAGGCCCGCCACGTCCTTGAGACGGGGTCCGCCGAGCCGCACCGCGGTGCCGTCGGCGAGCACCACCTCGAGGCCGAGGACGTAGTCCGTGGTGACGCCGTACTTCACGCAGCACAGCCCACCGGCGTTGGTCGCCGCGTTGCCACCGATCGTGCACATCTCGAACGACGACGGGTCGGGCGGATACCACAGCCCGTGCTCGGCCGCGGCCCGCTTGACCTCGGCGTTGAGCAGTCCCGGCTGAGCGACCGCCGTGCGGGTGACCGGGTCCACGGTGATCGCCCGCATCCGCTCGGTGCTCAGCACGATCCCGCCCGGCACCCCGCCCGCGCCGCCGGACAGGCTGGTGCCCGCGCCGCGCGGCACCACGGGCACCCGGTGCGCGCTCGCCCACCGCAGTGTGGCTTGCACGTCCGCCGTGCGCGTGGCCCGCACGACCGCGCGCGGCACCGCCGCGTCCGGATCGCGGGCCCAGTCCTGCCGGTACCCGGCGAGCAGGTCCGGATCGGTGATCAGCGCGCCGTCCGGGAGCTGGTCGGCGAGCTCGGCGAGATCGGCGGGCACGGTCAGCCTGCCGGGGTGAGGTAGCGGGCGCGCAGCTTGTGCTTGACGAGCTTGCCGGTGGGCGTGCGCGGCAGGTCGTCGGAGAAGTCGATGCTGCGCGGCGCCTTGAAGTGGGAGACGCGCTCGCGGACGAAGTCGAGGAGCTCGCGCTCGACCTCGGGTCCGGGCTCCACGCCGTCGGCGAGCTGGACGACGGCCTTGACCTCCTCGCCCATCTCCTCGTTGGGGACCCCGATCACCGCGACGTCGTACACCTTGGGGTGCAGGGTGAGGATGTTCTCCGATTCCTGCGGGTAGATGTTCACGCCACCGGAGATGATCGTGAACGCGGCCCGGTCGGTGAGGTACAGATAGCGCTCCTCGTCGAGGTATCCGATGTCGCCGCTGGTGGTCCACGTCGGATGATCGGGGTGCGTCGCCTCCTCGGTCTTCTCCGGGTCGTTGTGGTATTCGAAGGGCCGCTCGTCGCGCTCCCACCACACCGTGCCCGTGGCACCGACCGGCAGCTCGGCGCCGCTGTCGTCGCAGATGTGGACGATTCCCATCACGCCGTCACGACCCACGGATCCCGGGTGCTCGAGCGCCTGCTCCGAGTCGATGAACGTGGCGCCCGCGCCCTCGGTGGAGGCGTAGTACTCGTACACGATCGGGCCCCACCACTCGATCATGGCGCGCTTGATCTCCGGCGGGCACGGCGCCGCCGCGTGGATGGCAACCTTCAGGCTCGACATGTCGTACCTGCCGCGCACCTCCTCGGGGAGCTTGAGCATCCGCACGAACATCGTCGGCACCCACTGGCTGTGGGTGACGCGGTAACGCTCGATCAGCGCGAGCGCCTCCTCCGGCTCGAACCGGTCCATGAGGACCACCGTGCCCCCGACGGACTGCACGACTCCGCAGAAGCGAAGCGGCGCAGCGTGATACAGCGGGGCCGGGCACAGGTACACCGACTCGGCGTCGAAGCCGTACATCGGGGCGAACACCGCCGTGTAGGGATCCGGGACGTCCTGGACCTGTCCCTCGGGCAGCTTCGGCTTGATGCCCTTGGGCCGGCCGGTGGTGCCCGAGGAGTAGAGCATGTCCTGACCACGCGGCTGCGACTCGAGCGGCGAGGGGTCGAACGCCGCGAGCGCGTCGGCATAGTCGTCGAAGCCGGGCAACGCACCGCCGTACGCGAGCCGGCGGATCACGTTCGGGTAGGCCCCGGAACGGGTGTCGATCGCGGTCGCCGCGCCCGCCGAGGCGAGCAGCACCTTCGCGCCGCAGTCGTTCACCACGTATGCGGCCTCGGCGGGGGTGAGGTGCCAGTTGACCACCGTGACGTACAGGCCGGAACGCAGCGCCGCCCAGTAGACCTCCATCACCCGCAGGTCGTTGTCCGAGATCAGCGCGATGTGGTCGCCCGGCTCGAGTCCGGTGGCGCGCAGGTATTTCGCGAGGCGGACGGAGTTCTCGTCGAGCTGCCGGTAGGTGAGCGACTCCCCGGTGGCGGGCCGCACGATGGCGGGCTTGTCGGGGGTTGTGGCGACGAAGTTCCCAGGAAACATGCCCCTTGGTCTACCACAGCTGTGGCCCGGGTCACGTGAGCCGAGAGGCGCTCGGCGCAACTGCTCGACCGGCCTGCCCGGTCGGCGTACCCTCACCCGCACGTGAACGGCACCGGAGCAGGCGGACGGGAGGGACGACGTGGCGCTCGCCCTGGAGAAGGACCGCCTGGTGTTCGAGTTCCCGGAGGTGCACGCCGCCGCCCGCATGGCCGTCTCCTTCCACCGCACCCTGCGGGTGCCGGACGACGGCAACACCTACCCGTTGCCGCCCGGCCTCGGACGGTTCCCGCTGCGGACCGTCGCCGGACTCGACGACGCCCGGATCCCGGACTCGTGGCGGTCCCGCGGCGGACTGGTGATGCCGATGTGGCAGTCGGAGGCGTGCTGGCTCGGGTTCGAGTCGCGGTATCCGTTCCTGGTGAAGGTCGCCGCCGGGGACGTCGACGCGCTCACCGGCGAACCCTGGTCGCCGGGGCCGGACTTCGGGCGCGAGGACTACCTCGAGGTGCCGACGCAACCGTGGCTCGACGGCTTCGTCGTGGCGCAGGGGCGGGTGCGCCAGTTCGTCGCGATGCCGCTCGGTTCCGGCTACAGCGCCGAGGAGCAGCTGCGGTCCGGGCCGGCGCGGGGCGGAATCCGCGTCGCGGCCTACCCCATGCGGGCGCGACGATGGGCGGAACGTGCCGAGTTCGACGCCCGGCGTCCGATGCACTCCTTCGCGCCGGCCCCGGCGATGGGGCTCGGTGCCGGCGGGTCCGTCGAGCAGGGCGTCGCCACCCCGGTCGAACCGCACGATGCGTGGGACCTCGAGCACCGCTCGGTCGTCGACGTGCACCTGGTGAACAGCGAGCAGTGGCGCGCGGTCACCGGCGAGGACCCTCCGACCCGGCCCCTGGCCGCCGCCGACTACACCGGCCGCGGATTCCCGTGGTTCGAGCTCTACGACGAGACCGTCGCGCGTCAGGGGGCGCAACCGCTCGCGGACGTCGACACGGTCGCCGACGTCGGGCGGCGCCGCGGGGAGCCGTTGCCCGGCAACGAGACCGTCACGGTGCCCGAACCGATCCGGATCCGGCCGGCCCCGCGCGATCCCGGCCGCCGCGGATGATCCGGCGGTATCGTCTGTCGGCATGGGGAAGGTCACCCAGCGCGTCGAACCGGAACCGCTGGCCGGAAGGCTGATCGAGCACGGTCGCGCGGCGGTCGCATTCGACGACGCCGGTGCGGTCGCCGCGCTGCCCGCGCGGGTCCGGCGACGCGACGGCGCGTTGTGGGTCGGTGTGCCGCGGGAGTCGATGCCACCGTCGGCCGGGCTCGACCGGGTCACCGTCCTGCTCGACGACGGCGAGTTCTGGTTCGAGCTGCGGGCGGTGAACTGGCGCGGACGCCTCGCCGCGGCGGACGCCCCCGCCCCCGACGGTCGCGAGGATCTCGCCTGGTTCGTGTTCACTCCGCGACGCGCCACCGCGTGGGACTACGCGACCCTGCACGAGGAGCGGGACGCGTGAAGGCCGACGACGCCGTCGTGCGCGACTTCCTCGACCGTGCCCTGGTCGCGCGCCTGGCAACCCGCTCGCCGAAGGGCGCGGCGGCCCTGGCCCCGCTGTGGTTCGTGCAGGTCGACGGCCGGCTGTACTTCGGCACCGGGCGCGACACCGTGGCGGCGCGTAACGCCGCCGCGAATCCCGATGTCGTCGTGCTGCTCGACGACGGCGAGCGGGGCCCCGTCCTGCGGCTGCGCGGGCGGGCCACCGTGCGGCCGGGCGCGCCGCCCGCGGCCGTCATGGTCCGCTTCGGCCGGAAGTACTACCTCGGCGGATGGCGCTCGGAGCTGTCGCACGCGCGGAGCTGGCTCCTGCGTACCCGGTACTACGGGCAGAGCGCGCCGGCCACGATCGTCGTCGAACCGGGAGAGGCAGAGCTGCTGCGGCGGCCTTGAGGGGTGTCTCTCACGACGGCGGTCCGGCGTTCACGGCCGCGACGTGCCGCAGCCACTCGGTGAGCGCCTGGAATCGCTGCCGGTCGGGATGGTGGAACACCACCGTGTCGGGATCCGCCGAGGACGGCGCGCCGTCCCGGCCGCCGCCCGTCACGATCCGGAGCATGCCGTCGGTCTGCGGCAGCGCCGGGCGGAACTGCACGTCCACCACGTCCCGCAGACGGATCCGCCTGGGCGTCAACGGAACCGGACCCAACGCCCGCGCCACGGGACCCTCCCGCAGGATCCACAGCCGGTCGCCCTGCACGACGATCTGCCCGCCCCACCCGTGGTACCGGTGCATCGGCAGCACCGGGTCGGGCGGGTCGGCGACCGGGCCGGGCGCCAACCGCGGCACGATCACCGGCGGTCCGTCCAGGACGCGCTCGTCGATCTCGTCGGCCGGCGTCACCGACACCGTCACCTCGGCCGCCAGCCGGGATCCGCTCACCGCCGCGCGTGCAGCGGTACGGAGTCCGCGCGCGGACAGGTGGGTCACGATCGGCAGCAGACGCGCACTGGACCGCCGGCCGAGGTATCCGCACGCCCGGTCGTCCACCCGCACCTCCACCAGCGCGCCGTCCGCCTCGTGGAGGGTGACGAGCAGGGCGTACTTGCCGGGCGGGTCGGCGTAGGGGTGCAGCAGGTCGAAGTGCCGTTCCTCGCCGGTGACCTGGAGGGTCCGGCCCGGGGGCAGCAGCGTGTAGGGCACGTCCGGAGGATCGTTGCGGGGCACCAGCCGGGCCGGGGCGCCGAGGCTGACCGAGACGCGGGCGATGATGCGGCCGCTGCGGGCCGGGTCGTCGTTGTAGGCACCCGCATCGGCGGCCCAGATGCGGCCCGGCACGGTCGGCAGGTACCCGCCTGCGACGACGCGGCGGAGCACCGGCCCGTAGCGCAGCGCGTCGCCGTCGCCGAGGATGCCCAGCGTCAGCCCGTCCGCGCGCACGCTGACGCCGTGTGTCTCCGGCAGCAGGGACACGTCCCTCCGGATCTCGGCGCCGGCCGCCTCGAACGCTGCGCCGAGGGTCCGCACGATGTGGTCGGTCCACGCGAACTCGCCCTCGATCTCGGTGTCGAACCGGTCCGGCCGGCACCCCCACAGTCGGTACGGAACCAGCTTGTCGCTCAACCGAACTCCACACCCTGGGCCAGCGGGAGGTCGTCGGAGAAGTTGATCGTGTTGGTGGCGCGGCGCATGTACGCCTTCCACGAGTCCGAACCCGACTCGCGGCCGCCGCCGGTCTCCTTCTCGCCGCCGAACGCGCCCCCGATCTCCGCGCCGGAGGTGCCGATGTTGACATTGGCGATGCCGCAGTCCGAGGCGGCGAGGAAGCGCTCGGCCTCGCGTTGGTCGGTGGTGAAGATCGACGACGAAAGTCCTTGGGGTACCCCGTTGTGCAGGGCGATCGCCTCGTCGAAGTCGTCGTAGGCCAGCACGTAGAGGATCGGGGCGAACGTCTCCTCGCGCACCACGTCCGTCTGCGCCGGCATCCGCACGACCGCGGGCCGGACGTACACCCCGTCGCCGGGGACCTCGACAGGGTCGCCACCCGTGACGAGAATGCCGCCGTCGAGTTCGGCGCGCTCGAGCGCGGTCCGCATCGCGGCGTGGGCACCGCTGTCGATCAGCGGTCCGACGAGCACCCCGTCGTCGAACGGATCGCCCACCCGCAGCCCCGAGTAGGCCTTGGCGATCCGCTCGGTCAGCTCGTCGACGACGGAGCGATGGGCGATCAGCCGTCGCAGGGTGGTGCAGCGCTGCCCGGCGGTGCCGGCCGCGGCGAACACCACGGCCCGCACGGCGAGGTCGAGGTCGGCGGAGGGTCCGACGACCGCGCCGTTGTTGCCGCCGAGTTCGAGCAGGCAGCGCCCGAACCGTGCCGCCACCCGGGGCGCGACGATGCGGCCCATCCGGATCGAGCCCGTCGCGCTCACCAGAGCGACACGCGGATCGTCGACCAGCGCCTCGCCGACGGCGGCGTCGCCGACCAGGACGTGGTGCAGGCCGCCGGGGGCACCCACGTCGCCCGCGGCCCGCTCGAGCAACGCGTGGCAGGCCAGCGCCGTGAGCGGGGTCTTCTCGGAGGGCTTCCACACCACCGGATCGCCGCACACGAGCGCGATCGCGGCGTTCCAGGACCACACGGCGACGGGGAAGTTGAACGCAGAGATCACGGCGACCACCCCCAGGGGGTGCCACGTCTCCATCAGCCGGTGGCCGGGTCGCTCGGAGGGCATCGTGCGGCCGTAGAGCTGGCGCGAGAGGCCGACCGCGAACTCGCAGATGTCGATCATCTCCTGCACCTCGCCGAGCGCCTCGGAGGGGATCTTCCCGGCCTCGAGCGTGACGAGCTCGGCGAGATCGGACTTGTGCTCGCCGAGCAGGTCCCCGAGCCTGCGGACCAGCCGGCCCCGCACCGGCGCCGGGACCTGCCGCCAGTGCTCGAAGGCCACGCTCGCCACGGCGACCGTGGCGTCGACGTCCGCGGCGCGGGCCGGGTGCAGCCGCGCGAGCTCCGAGCCGTCGATCGGACTGGTGACCGTGTGGGGGCCGTCGAGGGCGGGGGCGCTCGCCCCGCAGCGGCGCAGCGCGGCCGCGGCGCGATCATGCAGATTGCCAGTCGGATTCATCGTCGATGTCCTTTCCGGTTCGGTTAGCCTGCGCTGATGGCGGAAAACTCGAAGGAGTCCCTGGACGAGATCGACCGGCTGCTCATGCGCGAACTGGTGGCGGACGGCCGGGCGACGCTGGCCACCCTCGCCGAGAAGGCCGGATTGTCGATCTCCGCGGTGCAGTCCCGGGTCCGCCGCCTCGAAGCCCGGCAGGTGATCCGCGGATACGCGGCGAAGGTCGATCCCGAAGCGCTCGGGTTGATGCTGTCGGCGTTCGTCGCGATCACCCCTCTCGATCCGTCCCAGCCCGACGACGCGCCGGCGCGGCTGCGGCACATCGACGCCATCGAATCCTGCCACTCCGTGGCGGGGGACGAGAGCTACATCCTGCTCGTGCGCGTCGCCTCGCCGCGGGCGCTCGAACAACTCCTGCAGGAGATCCGCGCGACGGCGAATGTGGCCACCCGCAGCACCGTCATCCTCCAAACATTTTACGAACGATAGTCGTCAGAAGGGGTGATCTTCCTTTATCCCGCCGGGTTTGGTGGAACATTGACGTACCCTCTGGGCATGAGCACTGCATTCCGACACCCGGACGGTGCCCGCGAGCTGCCCCCGAGCCGGGTACACGCCGTTCTGCGCGAACATCTGCTGGTGGACGGGTTCGACCTCGTCCTCGACCTCGACCGATCGCGGGGCGTGCGGCTCGTCGACCAACGGGACGGCACGACCTATCTCGACATGTTCGGGTTCTTCGCGTCCTCCGCGCTCGGGATGAACCCTCCCGACATCGTCGACGACCCGGCGTTCACCGCCGAACTCGCCGCGGCCGCCGCGAACAAGCCCAGCAACTCCGACATCTACACGGTGGCGATGGCCCGGTTCGTCGACACCTTCGCGCGGGTGCTCGGCGACCCGGCCCTGCCGCACCTGTTCTTCGTCGACGGCGGCGGGCTCGCGGTGGAGAACGCCCTCAAGGCGGCCTTCGACTGGAAGAGCCGGCTCAACGAGGCCCGCGGACTCGGCTCCGACCTGGGGGGCAGCGTTCTCCACCTGACCGAGGCGTTCCACGGACGCACCGGCTACACGATGTCCCTCACCAACACGGACCCGGTCAAGACGGCCCGGTTCCCCAAGTTTCGCTGGCCGCGCATCGACGCGCCCTACCTCGCCGGCGACCGCGACGTCGAGGCCGCGGAGGCGCATGCGCTGCAGCAGGCGCGCCGGGCGTTCGCCGAGAATCCGCACGACATCGCGTGTTTCATCGCCGAGCCCATCCAGGGCGAGGGCGGCGACCATCACTTCCGGCCGCAGTTCTTCCAGGCCATGGCGGAACTGTGCCGCCGTCACGATGCGCTGCTGATCTTCGACGAGGTGCAGACCGGCGTCGGGATGACGGGAACCACCTGGGCGTACCAGCAGTTCGGCGTCGCCCCCGACATCGTCGCCTTCGGCAAGAAGACCCAGGTCTGCGGCATCATGGCCGGCGGCCGGATCGACGAGATTCCCGACAACGTCTTCACGGTCTCGTCGCGGCTCAACTCCACCTGGGGCGGCAACCTGACCGACATGGTCCGCGCCCGGCGGATTCTCGAGGTGATCGAGCGGGACCGGCTCGTCGACCGCGCACGCATGACCGGGGCGCATCTGCTGTCCGGGCTGAACCAGCTCGCCGTCCGCCACCGGCTGGTCGGCGAGCCGCGCGGACGCGGGCTGATGTGCGCGTTCACCCTGCCCACGCCCGACGTCCGCGACGCCGTGCTCACCCGCCTGCGGGTCGACGAGCACGTGCTGATGATCGGCACCGGGCAGCGCGGCATCCGGTTCCGGCCGCCGCTGACGGTCACCACCGCCGAGCTGGACGAGGCGCTCGACGCGCTGGACCGCGTGCTGGGGGAGGTGGCACGGCACTGATCCGCCGGCCCGGGAACCGTTCCGGCGGTCGGATCCGGTCAGGACTCGACGTCGAGGTGGAAGGGGAGCGTGACGTCGACGGTCGTGCCGCGGCCCTCGGGGCTGTCGAGCACGAGGTCGCCGCCGAGAGCCGCGGTCCGATCCCGTAGCCCGTCCAGCCCCCCGCCGGGCGACGGCCGCGCGCCACCGCATCCGTCGTCGCGGATCGTCATGCGCAGCGCGTCACCCGCCCGGTGCAGGCAGATGCGGACGACGGTGGCCCCGGAGTGCTTTCCGGCATTGGTGACGGCCTCCGCCCCGATGAGGTACGCGGCGAGTTCGACGGGAGGCGAGGGCCGGCCGGGGAGGCCGTCGTCGATGCCGACGGGCACGGGTGCCCGCTCGGCCAGCGAGCGCAGCGCGGCCGCGAGGCCGCGCTCGGTGAGCACCGCCGGGTACACCCCCCTGGCGAGCTCCCGCAGTTCGGTCAGGGCGGTGTCGAGTTCGGTGGCACCGTCCGCGAGCAGCCGGCGCAGATCGGCCCCGTCCCCGGCGCGCTGGGCACGGCGCAACAACAGCGACGCGGCGACGAGACGCTGCTGGGCACCGTCGTGCAGGTCGCGCTCGAGGCGTCGCCGCTCGATGTCGCCGGCCGCGACGATCCGTTCGCGGGATCGGCGCACCTCGTCGAGCCGGAGCTGCAGGTCCGCCTGCAACCGCTCGTGCTCGAGGGCGAGCGCCGTCGCGCTGCGGACCGCGGCGAGCAGCTCGGGTTGCGTCTCGAGGGACGGGTCGTACACCAGGGCGCCCACGGGGTCGCCGGCGCGTTCGAGGATGGTCGCCGCGCGCGAATCGGAGCGGCGGGGAAGGGAGTGGACCGCCCCGTCCGGATCGACGTATGCCGCGCGCTCGGGCGCATAGGTCCACAGCACCAGGCTCGGGTCGTGCACGGCCCGCCGGAGCGCGTCGACGAATCCGACATCGATGGGCGCGGAACCGATCTCCACCATCGCGTCGCTGACCGCAGCACGCGCCAGCCGGTACCGGACGAGACCGACCGCCACCGCCAGAGGAAACAGCGCCGTGGTCGGATAGCGCAGGTTGAGCACCCACGACGGGGGCGACCAGGGAAGGCTCACCGCGCTCGACAGCACCACGATCGTGATCACCGCGGAGAGGCCGTACGCGACACCGAGCGGCGCGAAACCGGCCCGGTACGCCGGCGATCCCGAACGCCAGCGAGCGACCACCACCAGCACGAGCGTCCCCACGATCAGGAACGCGCAGAACCCGACGACGAGCTGCACCGCGTGTGCCAGCGACGGATCATCCCGGAGCAGAAGAAGATTCGTCGATGTCGACGGTGATGCCGCGGGTGCGGTCCGCGGATCGAAGAACAACCACTCGGCCACGATGCCGATCGTGGCGAGGATCCACGCGGCGCCCACGAACAGGCGCTGCCACCGTCGGTGCAGCCGGCCGGTCGGGAACCCGATCAGGGCCTGCAGCAGGACGGGCAGGTACAGGTTCGTCGCGGTCACGCCGACGGTGAAGGCCACGGCCTCGCCGGAACGTCGCAGGCCGCCGAGGAACCACAACAGACCGGCCATGAGGATGAGGGGCCCGGTCAGGTCCTGCGGGCGAGTGTTCCAGGCGATCGCTCCGGACACGACGAACGCGACTCCGGTGCCGAGGAACAGCGCGAGTTCGGTGGGCCCGAACACCGGCAGGAACGGCCCCTCGGCGGCGGCGAAGGATTCCCGCGGCCCGAGGAGCAGCGTGCGGGCCGGATCCCGCAGCGCCGTCGGCGACCAGTCCACCGCCGCGGCGATCGCTGCGACCAGCACTGCCGTGACCACGACGAGCAGCTGGATTACTCGATGCCGCACGGCCGGCCTCCTCCCGGACCGTCTCAGTCTCCCCCCGCGCCGTCGCCGGCACCACCGTGCTGGCACGGAACGCGTGCGGGTGTCACCACGGTCCCGCATTCCGGTGTCACCACGTATGAGGCGACGGGGGCCGGACCTCACAGTTGTGGTGGTGTGTCCGGAACCCCCCGGGCCGCACGGAAGCGGCAGCGAGAGCGCCGCAAGAACCGGCCGCAAGAACCGAAGGAGAAGGTAATGCGGTTCACCCTCATCGTGAATGCCCTCACGAACCTGCTGCCGCTCGTATTTCGCGACGACGCGAGCATCAAGGGCGTCATCCGCGCCCTCGCGCGGTAGTGGGTGAGTCCTGTGACAGTCTCGACTGCCGGCGAAGCCGGCATGAGTGCGGCTGCCGGCAAAGCCGGCACGGATGCCCGGCTGTCCGCGCCTGCCCGGCACCCGATGGCCCTGGACTTCGCGTCCGCGTTCGGACTCGGGTACTCGGAGCGCTCGATCTCGGTCGTCGACGCCAACGGCGTGTGCATGGCCGCGATCCAGGCCCTCCATCGCCGGGTGATCGCCCTCCACGAGGAACTGGTGGAGGCTCGACGGGGTGACTGGTCGCGCGATGCCGGTGGCACGGTCACGACAGCGTGAACCCACCCCGTTAGGGTGGGCCCATGTCGGACTCCGCCGCCGGTAGCCCTGCCCGAACGCCGGGGCCCGGGCTCGAACCGAAGTCGATCCCGAACCTGCGCGACCTCGGCGGGTGGACGACCCGGGCCGGCGCGTCGGTGCGACGGGGCGTGGTGTACCGCTCGACCGACTTGAGCCGGGTCACCGACGCGGATGCGCGTGTCCTCGACGGACTGGGGCTGACGACGGTCGTGGATCTGCGAACGGCCGCGGAACGGGAGGCGGCGCCCGACCGGGTGCCGGCCGGCGTCCGGCATCTGCCGCTCGACGTGCTCGCCGATCGTGAGCACGGTTCGATCGCCGCGCACATGAAGGAGTTGCTGACCGACGCCGCGTTCGCCCGGGAGGTTCTCGGGGACGGCCGCGGCGCCGAGTACCTGCGGGGCAGTTACCGCGACTTCGTGCTGCTGCCGAGCGCCCGGGCGGCGTATCGGACGCTGCTGCGCTCGCTGCTCGTCGAGGACGGCACCCCGGTTCTCGTGCACTGCACCACCGGCAAGGACCGCACCGGCTGGGCCGCAGCCGTGCTGCTGCTGGCGCTCGGTGTGGATCGTGACTCTGTGTTCGAGGACTACCTGCGGACCAACGAGATGCTGCTGCCGGCGTTCGAACCGATTCTCGCCGCGCTCACCGCGAAGGGGGTCGAGCGTGCGGACCTCGAATCCGTTCTCGGCGTCCGCGCCGAGTACCTCGAGGTGGCGTTCGCGACGGCGGAGGACGCGTTCGGGTCGTTCGACCGGTACCTCGACGACGGACTGGGGCTCACGAACGCCGATCGGGACCGGCTCGGGCAGGCTCTGCTGGGGTGAGGTCGGGCACGGGGGTGCGGAGCCCCCGCCGCGCCCGGATCATCCGACGCGGCCGTCCCACTCGCGCACCAGTTTCGCCGGCGCCGTGACCCGGAACGACATGTCGAGCAACTCGGCGACCTCGTCCCAGTCGGTGTCGGCCCGATCCAGGTCGAACCCGATCCATCCCGACGGACCCAGGTACGCCGGGTCGTAGGTGTGTGGCTGTCCGAGCAGGGCCTCGCGCTCGGCGGCGTCCGGTTTGAGGATCAGGGACCGCGGGAACTGCGCGCCCGTAGCCTTGACGAATCCGCCGTACACGGCGAACGCAGTCCTCGTGTAGAAGAACGGCCTTCCGTGCGAGATCTTCTCGGCGGCACCCGGGAAGGTCAGCGCCAGCCCACGTACCCGTGTCAGCAGCGGATCGGCCTCGTCGAACATGACGGGATGCGGCATGCGCGCAGCGTACCGTCCGCCGGCGACACCACGACCTGCGTCCGTTCTCGCTGCTCGCAATGCGCAGGGGCGATGTCCCCGCGGCGCCGGGGAAGTCGTACCGGCGGACGCGGGCACCTACGCCCGTGCTCGGGAACGACGACGCACCGCGGCGTACAGCGCACTGCCGAGCAGCACCCCGACCAGGTCCGCGCACCAGTCCCACACCGATCCCGACCGGCGCACCGCGACGGTCGCCTGCAGGACCTCGGTGAGCACCCCGTACACCGCGAGCCAGGCGACGGTCGCGGCGGGCGGGATCCGGGCGAAGCGGGACGCGTACGCGAGCACCGCGAACATCAGTGCGTGCGTGATCTTGTCGGCGTGCGGGAACCCCGACGGGGTCGTATCGCCCGGCAGCATGAGCAGCACGGTGACGACCACGAGCGTGAGCGCCACCGGCGCGAACCGGGCGGTCATTCAGGGATGACCGTCATGTTCCAAGCGCCCTCGGCGAACCGTCGCACGGCGGCCGACCCCGCGGCCAGCGCGTCCTCGCAACCGGGTTCGGCCGTCCCGGTCAGCGTCCCGTCGGGCCGGAGTTCGACAGTGGCTTCGACATCGGCGGTCGTCGCCTCCCGCACCGACCAGTGGTAGCCCGTGTCGGCGGCCCAGTCGTCGGGGCGTTCGGCGAGCAGGTACCAGTTGCCGGCGTTGATCTCGACGGGCTCCACTCAGCAGCCGCCCTTCGTGCCCTTGGTCGCGGAGTACAGGATGCCCGCGGCCGGGATCAACAGGAACCACATCCAGTTGTCGAAGACGAAGAACAGCACGAGCGCGATGAGCGGGATCAGCCCCATGGCGGCGGTGCGCCACTTCTCCCGCTGCTCGGCCTTCGCGGTGTCGTCCACCGCCGCAGGTGTATTCGGGGTCGTGGGGGGAAGGTCGGTGAACAGGGCGTCGAGTTCGGCGCGGGTGGTGGCGGCGGCCGCCTTCGCGCTGCGCTCGTCGAACTCGACGAGGGTGAGCCGGCCCGCGCCGAAGTGCTCACCGAGCAGGTTCAGCGCCTGTTCGCGTTCGACGGTGCCGATACGGACCTCGGGGGAGTCGGCCATGGGTCCACACTAATGTGTCGTCAGCGACCGGTCCCGCCGGTGCCGGTCCGGAACGCCCGGGAGATGATCAGGATCAGCGCGACGGCGGAGATCAGCAGCGCGATGGGGTGCCGCAGCACCAGCGCCGGCGCGACGGCGAACATACTCATCGTCAGCAGCCACACCACGTCCGGGACATCGCGCGTCGCGGGCGGCTGCGGGTCCCGGGAGACGGGGGCGGGCAGCGGCGGGACGTCGCGGAGAAAGGCCGGCTCGGCCGTGCGCGGTCGCCCGCCGCGGGCGCGGACGGCGAGGACGGCGACGGTGGCGACGGCGGTCGCACCCGTCATGACCCACACGTTCGGTTCCAGGAGTTCGTAGAACGCGAACAGTCCGAGGACCACGACCGGGACCAGAAGCCACCACCCGTGCCGGTGCCCGTCGGTCCGGCCGGTCACGGGGGGCAGATCGGTGAACAGGAGCGCGAGATCGCGGCGGGTGACGGCGGCGGCGATGCGGCCGCTGCGGTCCTCGAACTCGGTGAGGGTGAGGCGACCGGCACCGAAGTGCTCGCCGAGCAGGCGCTGGGCCTGTTCGCGCTCGGCCGTGCCGATACGGACCTCCGGTGAATCGGCCATGTCACCACCCTAGTCCCGGAACGAACGACGGCGCGCCCCGTGAATCCTCGGATTCACGGGGCGCGCCGTTGCAGGCAGAACTGCTACTTGAGCTCGGCGAGCACCGTGCCCTGGGTGATGGCGGCGCCGGGCTCGACCGACAGGCCGGTGACGACGCCGGCCTTGTGCGCGTTGACCGGGTTCTCCATCTTCATGGCCTCGAGCACCACGATCAGGTCACCCTCGGCGACCTCCTGACCCTCGGAGACCGCGACCTTGACGACGGTGCCCTGCATCGGCGCGGTCACCGCGTCACCGGAGGCCTTGCCGCCGTGGGCGCCGCCCCGCTGACGCGGCTTCGGCTTCTTGCGGAGCGCCCCACCGGCGGCACCGCCGCCGGCGCCGAGGGTGAACTGGCCGGGCAGCGACACCTCGACGCGGCGGCCGCCGACCTCGACCACGACGTTCTGCCGCGGCAGCGCCTCGTCCTCGTCCTCGGGGGCGACCCCACCGCCGGTGTACGGCTCGACGGTGTTCTCCCACTCGGTCTCGATCCACTTGGTGTAGACGTCGAACTTCTCGCCGTCCCCGACGAAGGCGGGGTGCGAGACGATGTGCCGGTGGAACGGGATCACGGTGGCCAGGCCGTCGACCTCGAACTCGGCCAGGGCGCGGCGAGCGCGCTCAAGGGCCTGGGTGCGGGTCTCGCCTGTGACGATCAGCTTGGCGAGCATCGAGTCGAACTGGCCGCCGATGACGTCGCCCTGCACCACGCCGGAGTCGACGCGCACGCCCGGGCCCGAGGGCTCGCGGTACACGCTGATCGGACCGGGGGCCGGCAGGAAGCCGCGGCCGGCGTCCTCACCGTTGATGCGGAACTCGAACGAGTGCCCGCGCGGGGCCGGGTCCTCGGTGAGCTCGAGCTTCTCGCCGTTGGCGATGCGGAACTGCTGGCGGACCAGGTCGATGCCGGCGGTCTCCTCGGTGACCGGGTGCTCGACCTGCAGGCGGGTGTTGACCTCGAGGAAGGAGACGGTGTCGCCCTGGACCAGGTACTCGACCGTGCCGGCGCCGTAGTAGCCGGCCTCGCGGCAGATGGCCTTGGCGGACTCGTGGATGCGGCGGCGCTGCTCGTCGGTCAGGAAGGGCGCGGGGGCCTCCTCGACGAGCTTCTGGAAGCGGCGCTGCAGCGAGCAGTCGCGGGTACCGGCGACGATGACGTTGCCGTGCTGGTCGGCGATGACCTGCGCCTCCACGTGGCGGGCCTTGTCGAGGTACTGCTCGACGAAGCACTCGCCGCGGCCGAAGGCGGCAACGGCCTCGCGGGTCGCGGAGTCGAACAGCTCGGGGATCTCCTCGATGGAGTGCGCGACCTTCATGCCGCGGCCGCCACCACCGAAGGCCGCCTTGATCGCGACCGGCACGCCGTACTGCTTCGCGAACTCGACGACTTCGTCTGCGTTCTTGACGGGATCCTTGGTGCCGGCGGCCATGGGCGCCTTGGCGCGCTCGGCGATGTGCCGCGCGGTGACCTTGTCGCCGAGGTCGCGGATGGCCTGCGGGGAGGGGCCGATCCAGATCAGGCCGGCGTCGATCACGGCCTGCGCGAAGTCGGCGTTCTCGGACAGGAAGCCGTAGCCGGGGTGGATCGCGTCGGCACCGGACTTGCGGGCGGCGTCGAGGATCTTGTCGAACACCAGGTAGGACTCGGCGGAGGTCTGGCCACCGAGCGCGAATGCCTCGTCGGCGAGCTTCACGAACTGGGCGTCGGCGTCGGGCTCTGCGTAGACGGCCACGCTCCCGTAACCGGCGTCCTTGGCGGCTCGGATGACCCGCACAGCGATCTCGCCGCGGTTGGCGACGAGCACCTTCGTGATGTGCGCGCTGGCATGACTGGGCACGGAGCCTCCTGTTGATCGATCGTTAGGTTATTGCCGTCTCTGGGAGTGTAGGCGTCAATCCGATAGACGATGTAACCGGATAGCCCCTACACCCTACGGGTCGCCCGGAACCCGGCAACATTACCGGCCGGTAGTCGAATCGCCCTCGTTCCCGGGTTCCGGCGTGTCCCACTCGCGACCCTCGCTCACCTCGTGCATCAATTCCCGGACCCGCTCGACGAACGGCGGCACGTTGGCCGCGGCGGTCGGCGTGTCGGGAAACCGGCCGGCCAGGTTCACGCCCTTCGGGCTGCGGTTGAACCACAGGAACACGTCGTGCGTGTAGCTGCGGCTGCGCAGTGTCCGGGCGTTCCACTGCGGCCACTGCGCGGCCATGGGGACGAAGCGAACGTCCATGTACGACACCAGGAATCGCGGTCGCATGGGAATCCCGAGCAGTTCGCCGACCAGGTCGAACGGCACCCGGGCGCTCGCCCGCGTGCGGCGCAGCTCGGCGCCGGCGCACGCCGTGAGCGTCGCGAAGTCCGTGCCCCCGGCCGCATCGATCTCGACCGGGCGCAGGCCCACGAACCAGCCGAGGGCCCCGGCCCACATCGGACCGCTGCGGGTATGGGTCGGCGCGAGCGTCCGGAACCGGTCGACTCCGGCGAGTTCGACCGTGGCGCGGGCGAGGCACGCGAGCGTGCCGGCGAAGAATCCGTACCCGGCTTCCCGGCAGCGGGCGGCGAAGCGGTTGGCCCGGTCGTCGTCGAGCATCCGCGTCGACAGGCGGCGCTGCGGCACCGCACCGGTCGGCCGGGGGCCGAGGGGCAGCGGGAACTCGGGCATCGCGCCGCCGCCGGCGGCCAGGGCCTCCCGCCAGATCCGCACGGCCTCGTGCTCGCCGGCCAGATCGGTGGCGTCCGCCCGCTCCGCGGCACCGAAGTCGATGTAGCTGCCCACGGGGAACAGTCCGGCCGGCCGGCCGGACCGCTCCTGCTCGTACAGGGCCGTGATCTCGTGGGCGACCAGCACGACCGAGTAGGCGTCGGCGACGGCGTGGTCGGCGGCGAAGAACACGGTGAACGACGCCGCGGACGCGTCCCCGTCCTCGGGCTCGAGAGTGGCGAAGACGTACGCCGGCCACGTGTGCGGCTCGGTGTAGTCGGCCAGCAGTTGCTCGAGGTGCTCGCGGATGTCGTCCGGGGAGGACGGCAGGTGCCGGACGAACCGGACCGACACCGCGCCCGGGGGTGCGGTCCGCCGGGTCACACCGCCGGAGCCGACGGCGCCGTCACCGGTCAGGACGACCTGGCTGCGCAACGGTTCGTGCCGGTCGATCCACCGCTCGAGGGCGCGCCGGAACGGCTCCGCCCCGAGGCGTCCCGCGACCTCGAAGGCCGTGCCGAGCCACGCGTCCGGGACGTCGCCGTACCGGCTGCCCGCGGTGCGCCGCAGATGTGCCTCGTGCACGTACGACACCGGTCGCGGATCGGCGCTCCAGGACTCCTCCGCGACGCACGGCAGCCATTCGGTCAGCACACCCGCCGGGATGGGGTAGTCCTCGAGTTCGGTGAACTCCATGGCATCTCAGGAACGCAGATGCCGCTTGATGCGCGCCAGCATCGCGCTCATCCCCCGCAGGCGCAGGGGGCTGACCGCCTCGGCCAGCCCGAGGGCCGCATAGAAGTCGTCGGGCACCTCGAGGATCTGCTCGGCGCTGAGACCGTCGAGCCCCTGATGCAGGATCGAGGCGAATCCGCGGGTGGTCGGGGCCTCGGGGGGCGCGCTGAAGTGCAGCCGCACGTGCTCCCGGTCGGCCGTATCGACCGACAGGAACAGTGGCGACTGACATTCGGGGACCGGCTCCATCGCCGCTTCCTCGAGCTCGGCCGGGATCGGCGGGAGTTCCCGGCTGAACTCGAGCAGCAGCTGCAGCTTGTCCTGGCCCTCGACGGCGGCGAAATCGTCGACGATCTCGGAGAGTGGAGCGGGCAGGGTCACCGGGCCGGCACCTCTCCGGGCTCCTCGCCCTTGGCGATCGGCACCCGCACCGCGTTGCCCCACTCGGTCCACGACCCGTCGTAGTTGCGCACGTGCTCGTAGCCGAGCAGGTGGGTCAGCACGAACCAGGTGTGGCTGGACCGTTCCCCGATGCGGCAGTAGGCGATGACGTCGGAGTCCGGCGCGATGTCGGCGTAGATCTCCTCGAGCTCGGTCCGCGACCGGAACCGGCCGTCCGGCGCCGCCGCGCGGGCCCACGGGATGGACACGGCCGTGGGGATGTGGCCGCCGCGCAGGGCACCCTCCTCGGGGTAGTCCGGCATGTGGGTGCGCTCGCCGGTGTACTCCTGGGGGGAGCGCACGTCCACGAGGGGGCCCGCGCCGAGATGGTCCAGCACGTCGTCCTTGAACGCCCGGATCGGGGCGTCGTTCCGCTCGATCACCGGGTAGCCGCTGGTGGTGCTCACCGGGATGTCGAGGGTGGTGTCGCGGTTCTCGGCGATCCAGGCGTCGCGGCCGCCGTCGAGCAGGCGCACGTCCTCGTGCCCGAACAGCGTGAACACCCACAGTGCATACGCGGCCCACCAGTTGGACTTGTCGCCGTAGATGACGACCGTGTCGGTGCGGCGGATACCCTTGCGGTCCATGAGGGCGGCGAACCGCGTGCCGTCGATGTAGTCGCGGGTGACCGGGTCGTTGAGGTCGAGATGCCAGTCGATCTTCACGGCGCCGGGGATGTGGCCGACGTCGTAGAGCAACACGTCCTCGTCCGATTCGACGACCTTCACCTCGGGCGCACCCAGATGGGCGGACAGCCACTCCGTCGACACCAGACGGGTCGGATCGGCGTAGGCGGCGAAGGACGGGTTGGCGTCGGGCGCGACGGGCACAGGTGGCTCCTGAGGCAGTGGTGACAGTTCGGTGATCGACAATCCGGTGACGACGAGGTGCGCCGTCGATTCTAGGCGGTACCGTCGGGCAACGTGCTGCGCTCCCCGTCCGCCCCGACCGACCTCGCGACCCGCGCCGACATCGATCGGCTGCTGCGCCGGTTCTACGAGCGCGCGTTGGTCGATCTCGTGCTCGAGGCGCCGTTCTCGACCCTCGCCGTGATCGGCCTCGACGACCATCTGCCGACGGTCGGAGACTTCTGGGAGCAGGTGCTGCTGCGCACCGGCCGCTACCGCGGCGCCCTCGTGCCGGTGCATGCCGCGCTGCACCGGCAGTACGGGCTCGACGCGGCCCGATTCGACCGCTGGGTGCACCTGTGGAACGAGGCCGTCGACGAGTTGTTCGCCGGGACGAACGCCGACCGCGCCAAGGCGAAGGCGGCATCGATCGCGGCGGCGATCAGCGCGCGGCTGGATCGAGCATCGTCAGCATGAGCCGCGACGGCTCGACTGCTCGTACCGCGTGCGGCAGGCGGGTGGTCATGTGCACCACCCCGCCGGGCTCGAGGTCCACGGTGCGCCCGTCGGCGGTCACCTGCAGGTGGCCCGTGAGGGCCTGCAGCAGTACCGGAAACGCGGCCGTGTGCTCGCGCAGTTCCTGCCCGGCGTCGAAGGCGAAGACCACGACGCGCGCACCCTCGGCGACGAGGACGCGCTGCGGGCGCGGTCGGTCCGGGTAGGGCTCGACGGCGTCGCGGACGTCGTCGAGGTGCGACAGGGCGGGGACGGCGGGTTCGGGCTGCGGCGCGTCGGCGGGGCTCACGACCGCAGGCTACCGCGGCTTCGTCGCGACGATCGCCACGGCCGCGATCGACGTGCGGTACGTCGTGAACGTCGCACGCATGCCCAGCACCCGCTTGCGGGCGTCGCCGTCGCGCAGCACGTTGCGTACGAAGCGCAGGGTGCCGAGGACGCCCTCGTCGGCGACGAACCGGGCGGGCCGCAACAACGCCATCGGGGCGAGCCGCACGACGTCGACGCTCAGGCCGGCGTCCGTGAGCAGGGCCCGCCACTCGGCGACGGTGAGCGGACGGGCGTTGACCTTGATGGAGCGGGCCAGGCCCTGCCGGATCTCCGTCTTCACCGTATCGTCGAGCGCGTCGGGGACGAGGGCGAGTTCGTGGATCGCGTACCGGCCGCCCGGGCGCAGCGTCCGCACGGCCTCGGCGACGATGCGGGCCTTGGCCGCGTCGGTCTGCATGGTGAGCATGGCCTCCCCGACGACGACGTCGGCGCCGGCGTCGGGGAGGCCGGTGGCGGCGGCGTCCGCGACGACGCAGCGGCCACGGTCGCCGATCGCCGCTCGGGTCAGCTCGGCCGCGGCGTCGTCGTGTTCGACGCCGGTGTACGACAGCGGAGCCGAATCCAGGATCTCCCGCGCGGTCCGACCGAGGCCGGGAGCGAGTTCGACGACGTCGCTGCCCTCGATGTCCGCGTCGACGAGCAGGCGCGCGGTCATTCCCGCACCTCCGGGGCGCAGCACGCGCTTGCCGAGCCGGGCGAGCAGCCAGTGGCCGGGCAGGTGGGCGGAGTCGCGTTCGGACATGGGCAGGGCATGGGGATCGCTCATATCCCAATATTAAGGGAAGGCAATCCTAAATAGAAGGCGTCTCGGCGGTGTTCGAGGCCCACAGCCGCGCCACCGACACCCCCACCTCGGCCAGCAGCCGACGCACCAGCGGCAGGCCGATCCCGATCACCGAGGAGGGGTCGCCTTCGACGCGCTCGACGAACCAGCCGCCGAGGCTGTCGAGCGTGAACGCCCCCGCCACCTGCAGCGGCTCGCCGCTGGCCAGGTACGCCTCGAGGTCGTCGTCGGTGGGGCGGCCGAAGTGAACGGTGGTGCTGCTGTGGTCGGCGGCCTGGGCGACGACCTGGCCGTCGCGCAGGCGCAGGACGCTGTGCCCGGTGAGCAGGTCGGCGCTGCGTCCCGCCATCGCCCGCCAGCGCTCGCGCGCTACCTCGACCGTCCCCGGTTTGCCCTGCAACTGCCCGTCGACCAGCAGCATCGAGTCGCAGCCCACGACGAGGGTGTCGTCGCCGAGGCTGTCACGCACGAGGGCCGGCACGACGTCCGCCGCCTTGGCGCGGGCCAGCTCGGTGACCACCAGTTCGGGCGCCGCGCCGGGACCGAGCTCGGCGATCAGTGCATCCTCGTCCACCGCCGAGACCCGCACGATCGGCGCGACGCCGGCCGAGCGCAGCACGGACAACCGGGCCGGGGACGCCGACGCGAGCACCAGCCTCGCCATGATCAGCCCAGGTTCGGGTACGAGTACGGCGAGAACGGCGCCGTCCGGCGGTGCATCCGGGTGGGGTCGCCCCACGTCTCGCGCGGGCGGTCGTCCGCTGCGGGAGCGGCGGACCCGGCGGCCGCGGCGAGCACCGCCACCAGCGCGGCGACCTCGACGTCCGAGGGCCGGCCCTTGACGATCCGGATCGCCGCGGGCGCCTCGGGGGCGGCGGTCTCGGCAACCGGCGCCGCCGCCGGGGCCTCCTCGGCCGCCGCGACCTCGGTCACCTCGGTGTCGATGATGGTCTTCTCCTCAGCTACCGCAGTCACAACACACCTCCCGGGAGGCTACCGGAACCGGTGGGCAGGACGCGGGAGCGGGATCGCTGCGCGTTCGAAGTCATGTCGTCCCTCTCGTGGGGTCGTGGCCCGGCCGGCTCGGAAGGGCCGAGCCGGCCGGGATGGTCGCGGCCGTGCGGCCGTCAGAGGGGGATGTTCCCGTGCTTCTTCGGCGGAAGCGTGACCATCTTGCGTTCGAGCAGCCGCAGGGCCGCCACGATTTGCCCGCGGGTGTGCGACGGCGGGATGACCGCGTCGACGTAGCCCCGCTCGGCGGCGACGTACGGATTCACCAGGGTGTCCTCGTACTCGTTCTGCAGCTCGAGGCGCAGCGCGTCGACGTCCTCACCGTTCTTGGCCGCGTCGAGCAGGCGCTTGCGGTAGACGAAGCCGACGGCACCGGAGGCGCCCATCACGGCGATCTGCGCGGTCGGCCAGGCCAGGTTCACGTCCGCGCCCATGTGCTTCGAGCCCATCACGTCGTACGCGCCGCCGTAGGCCTTGCGGGTGATGACGGTGATCTTGCCGACGGTGGCCTCGCCGTACGCGTACAGCAGCTTGGCGCCGCGACGGATGATGCCGTTGTACTCCTGCTCGGTGCCCGGCAGGAAGCCCGGCACGTCCACGAGCGTGACGATCGGGACGTTGAACGCGTCGCAGGTGCGCACGAAGCGCGCGGCCTTCTCCGACGCGTCGATGTCCAGGCAGCCGGCGAACTGGGTCGGCTGGTTGGCGACGATGCCGACGGACCGGCCGTCGACGCGGCCGAAGCCGACGATGATGTTCTGGGCGCGCTCGGCCTGGACCTCGAGGAACTCGTCGTCGTCGAGCAGGCGGCGGATCACCTCGTGCATGTCGTACGGCTGGTTCGCCGAGTCGGGAATCAGCGTGTCGAGCTCGATGTCCTCCTCGGTCAGCGACTCCTCGATCGACCCGAAGATCGGGTCGGTCGGCTCGGTGCGCGGCGCGGCGGCCTGGTTGTTGCTCGGCAGGTAGGACAGCAGGTCCTTGACGTAGTCCAGGGCGTCCTGCTCGCCGTCGGCGACGTAGTGCGCGACACCGGACTTGACCATGTGGGTGTGCGCGCCGCCGAGATCCTCCATGGTGACGTCCTCACCGGTGACGGTCTTGATGACGTCGGGACCGGTGACGAACATCTGGCTGGTCTGGTCGACCATCACCACGAAGTCGGTCAGGGCGGGGGAGTAGACGTGTCCGCCGGCGGCCGGGCCCATGATCAGCGAGATCTGCGGGATCACCCCGGAGGCCTGCACGTTGCGGTGGAAGATCTCGCCGTAGAGGCCGAGCGAGACGACACCCTCCTGGATGCGCGCGCCCGCCCCCTCGTTGATGCCGATCAGCGGACGGCCGGTCTTGAGCGCCAGGTCCATGACCTTGACGATCTTCTCGCCGTAGACCTCGCCGAGGCTGCCGCCGAAGACGGTCGCGTCCTGCGAGAACACGCACACGTCGCGGCCGTCGATGGTGCCGTAGCCGGTCACGACGCCGTCGCCGACCGGGCGGTTCTCGGCCAGGCCGAAGTTGGTGCTGCGGTGCCGGGCGAGCTGGTCGAGCTCGACGAACGAGCCCTCGTCGAGCAGCGCGTGGATCCGCTCGCGGGCGGTCAGCTTGCCCTTCGCGTGCACCTTCTCGACGGCGGCCTCACCGCTCGGGGCCTGAGCCTGAGCCTGGCGATTGCGCAGGTCCGCCAGCTTGCCGGCAGTCGTGTGGATATCGGGCGTACTCGCCGCCTCGGGCGCGGACGGCTCCTGGACAGTGGTCATGACCCATGAGCTTAGCGAGCGTCAGTCAGCGATCGCGCACCGAGGCCCCGCTTGTGTTGAATCATTGAACTGAAGCTACCGGCGAGTACGTTTCGCTGCCCATCCTAGGCTGTGCGGATGCCCACCGAACCCGAACCGCAGAGCCCGCCCGTCGACCCCGCGCCCGCGCGGCGCGAGCTGGATGCCGCCCGGCTGCGCGCCGCGCTCGTGCGTGGCGCCGACCCCGACGCGTTCTACCGGCGCCTCGACGTCGTCACCGAGACCGCCTCCACCAACGCCGACCTGCTCGCGGCCGCCCGCGAACCCGGAGCCGACCGCCGCGTCCTGCTCGCCGAGTTCCAGCACGGCGGCCGGGGCCGGCACTCGCGTGGATGGACCGGTGTTCCCCGCGCCCAGGTGATCGTCTCGGTGCTGCTGCGCATGCCCGGCATCGACCTCGCCGACCTGGGCTGGCTGCCGCTGCTGGCCGGCATCGCCACCGTCGACGCGATCCGCTCGGTCACCGCTGTGGACGCCGAACTGAAGTGGCCCAACGACGTGCTCGTCAAGGGCCGCAAGGTGGCCGGCATCCTCGCCGAGGTCGCCGGCACCCACCCCGACCCCGTCGTGGTGGTGGGCATCGGCCTCAACGTCTCGCTCACCGAGGACGAGTTGCCGGTCCCCACCGCGACGTCGCTCGCGCTCGCCGGGGCGACCGACCTCGATCGCACCGCACTCGCCGAGGCCCTGCTGCGCGAACTCGGCCGCCGGTGGCAGCAGTGGTACGTCGCGGGCTGGGACGTCGCCGGTCTGGCCGCTTCCTACCGCGACCGATGCGGCACGCTCGGCCGCCGGGTGCGGGCGGTCCTGCCGGGCGACACGGAACTGCACGGCGTCGCGGTCGACGTCGACGAGCAGGGCCGCATCGTCATCATCCCGGACGACGGTGGCGAGCCGATCGCGGTGTCGGCCGGAGACATCACCCACCTGCGCCCGGTGCCCTGACCCGGCTCGAGCGCCCGGCGCCGCGGCTGTGCCATCGTGTCCGGCATGGGATACCCGGAGGACGCCCTCGCCCCCGAGGAACGGCTGTTGCTGCACCGGCATCCGCACTGGAAGATGCTCATCGTGCCGGCGGCGATCTTCCTGGTCGTCACCGCGCTCGCCGGATTCCTGCTCGGCCTGAGCCAGGCCCGGCTCGACGGCTCCACCGCGAGCACAGTGACGATCGTGCTCGCGGTGCTGTGGGCGGCGATCGTCGCGTGGCAGTGCCTGGCGCCGCTCGTGAGCTGGCTGTCGACCCACTTCATCGTCACCGACCGGCGGGTGCTCGTCCGGCAGGGCGTGCTCACCCACTCCGGCATCGACATCCCGATGGGACGCATCAGCAACGTGCAGTTCCGGCACGGCCTGCTGGACCGGATCCTGCGCACCGGCACCCTCGTCATCGTCTCCGCGGCCGACGATCCGCTCGAGTTCGACGACATCCCCGACGTGCAGCACGTGCATGCCCTGCTGTACCAGCAGGCGTTCCACGCCGACCCGGCGCGGGACCGGGAACCCCGACCCGACGGGCCGAGTCGCAAAGCCTGGTAACGCGCCGGGCGGCCGGTCCCGATCCGTACGCTGGATCCGTGACCGCAGTCCTGCTCGCCGAAGACGACGAAGCCATCGCCGCGCCCCTGTCCCGGGCGCTGGGCCGGGAGGGATACGACGTCACCGTCGAACAGACCGGTCCCGCCGCGCTCGAACGGGCCCTGTCCGGTGACTACGAGCTGCTCATCCTCGACCTCGGGCTGCCCGGCATCGACGGGCTCGAGGTGTGCCGGCAGATCCGTGCCCACCGCTCCGACCTCGCCGTCCTGATGCTCACCGCCCGTACCGACGAGGTCGACTTCGTCGTCGGCCTCGACGCCGGCGCCGACGACTACGTCGGCAAGCCCTTCCGGCTTGCCGAGCTCATGGCCCGGGTGCGGGCGCTGCTGCGCCGCCGTGGCGGCGGCGAGCCCGAGGACATCGTCGAGGTCGCGGGGATCCGGCTCGAGCGGGCGGCCCGGCGCGTGCTCGTCGACGGCTCCGAGGTCACCCTCGCCAACAAGGAGTACGAACTGTTGCGGGTGCTGCTCGAGCACGCCGGCCAGGTGGTCTCACGGGACGCGATCCTGCAGGAGGTGTGGGGCGACGCCGACCTGCGCGGGTCCAAGACCCTCGACATGCACATGTCCTGGCTGCGCCGCAAGATCGGTGACGAGGGCCCGGCCGGGGAGCGGCGCATCGCCACCGTCCGCGGCGTCGGCTTCCGCCTGAACACCGACTGACGGGACCGGAGTGCGCCGCCGAATCCTGTTCGCGGTCCTTGCGGGCTCGCTGCTCGTGGCCCTGCTGCTCGGAGTCCCGCTCGCCTACACCGCCTGGCTGTTCGTCGAGGACACCGCGCGCAGTGACCTCCAGGACCGGCTCGACCGCATGTCCGCGGAGATCATCGCCCAGGAGGGCGCCGACGGCCTGGTCGACGGCGGCCTCGACACCAGTTCCCTGCGGCTCGTCGTTCCCGACGGCGGCCGTCTCCTCGTCGTCTATCCGACCCCCGAGGACGCCGCGGCCCGCCTCGACATCGGCGCCGCCGCAGTACCGAACCCTCTGGTCGAGTCCCTGTCGATGGGAACGTCGGGATCCCTGCGGCTCGAGGCGCCGTCCGAGGACATGCGCCTGCTGCAGCGGCAGGTCCTGGTCGGGGTGACGCTGCTGGTGCTGCTGTCCATGGCCGTCGGTGCCGTCGTCGCCGTCGTCACCGCGCGCCGGCTGGCCGACCCGCTGCGCGACGTCGCGGCGCGGGCCCGCCGGCTGGCCGACGGCGACTTCCGGCCCGATCCACGCCGGCACGGCATCCCGGAACTCGACCGCGTCTCGGACGTCCTCGACGCCGCGACCGTCGAGATCGCCGGGCGCCTGCAGCGCGAGCACGCCCTCGTCGGCGACGTCTCGCACCAGCTGCGGTCCCGGCTGACCGCGGTGCGGCTGCGCCTCGACGAGCTGTCCACCCACTCCGACCCGGCCGTCGTCGAGGAGGCAGAGGAGGCGATGCGCCAGGTGGACCGGCTCACCACCGCCATCGACGAACTGGTCCGCGCGTCCCGTAACAGCGGGTCCGAGCTGCGCACCGAGGTGTCCGTCGTGGGGGAGCTGGCGGGAGTGATCGCGGACTGGCGGGGGCCCTACAAGGAGGCGGGCCGGGAACTGCTACTGAGCGGCGATCCGTCGCTGCGCAGCCGCGTGACCGGATCCCGGCTGCGCGAGGCCGTCGCGGTGCTGGTCGACAACGCACTCATGCACGGCGGTGGAACGTGCACGGTGTCCGTGCGGCGGGTGTCGACCCACGGCGGCGGATCGACCGTGTGCGTGGAGGTGATCGACGAGGGTGACGGTGTCAGCGACGAGTTGGCCCCCCACATCTTCGACCGCGGCTTCTCGGGTACCGGCTCGACCGGGGTGGGACTCGCGCTCGCCCGTGCCCTGACCGAGGCCGACGGCGGGCGCCTGGAACTGCAACGGCGCCGGCCCGCCCTGTTCGCCCTGTTCCTCGGCTCGACCCGCGACGAGTCCGCCCACGCGGGGATCCGGGAACCGCGCTGACCCGCGGCGGCGGGGACCGGATTCGGCTGACCCGCGGCGGCGGGGACCGGATTCAGGAGTGCCCCAGGCCTTCCTCGGCGAGTTCCTCGTGCTCGGGAACATCGCCCCCGCCGGGGTTCATCTCCTCCGGGAACACGAAACGGCGGAAGCACCAGAACCGGAAGATCATCTGCAGCAGATTGCCGATGAGATAGGCGCTGACGAAGTCGGCGATGTTCTCCATGGTGAGACTGACGTTCGGCACCCGCAGGTCGAACACGTAGCTCGAGATCCACAACGGGATGAAGCTGAGGACCACGCCGATGCCACTGACGGCGAAGAACAGCAGCGCCTCGTGGTGCCGCTCCCGGCCGCCCCGGTTCTTGAACGACCACTCCCGATTGAGGACGTACGAGCAGATCACGGCGATCACGCCGGCGATGACCTTGGCGGTCACCGGCTTCTCCTCGAGCACCGTGAGCTTGAGGGTGTAGAAGATGACCGAGTCGACGACGAAGGTGGTGCCGCCGACGATCGCGAACTTGATCAACTCGTGGTGCCGCAGCAACAGGCCCCGGAGAGGCTCGGGGACTCGGTTCACGGCAGCATCGACGAAAGACACCCGGACGAGTCTACGAAACCGGGATCCGAACACACGCACCCGCGGGCGGTTTATCAGCTTTACCACAGGAACGACGGGGTGTCGCGCGGGAGCGCGGCGCCGCGCCCACCGCCCGCTGTGACACCATGGTGAGCCGTGACCGCTACACCCCCGGACTCGGCTGCCGCCGCAACTCCCGCCGGCGACGCCCGCTCGCACTCTCCCCGCACGCTGCCCACCGGTATGCCGGTCGTCGCGATGGTCGGCGGCGGCCAGCTCGCCCGGATGACCCACCAGGCCGCGATCGCGCTCGGCCAGACCCTGCGGGTGCTGGCCGCGAGCCCGGACGATCCGGCCGCGCGGGTCAGCCCCGACGTGGTGCTCGGCAGCCACACCGATCTCGACGCGTTGCGCAGTGCCGCGACCGGCGTCCACGCCCTGACCTTCGACCACGAGCACGTGCCCACCGAGCACCTCGAGGTGCTCCAGCGCGAGGGCGTCAGCGTGCAGCCGCCGCCGCAGGCCCTGATCTACGCGCAGGACAAGCTCGCGATGCGCCGGCGTCTCGCGGAGCTCGGTGCCCCGGTGCCGCCGTTCACCGAGCTCACCTCGGTGGACGACCTCACCGCGTTCGGCGACGAGCACGGGTGGCCCGTGGTGATCAAGTCGGCGCGCGGCGGCTACGACGGTCGCGGTGTGTGGATCACCGACGACGTGGACGAGGCGCAGCGGATCGTCGCCGAGCAGCTCGCGGCCGGGGTGCCGCTCATCGCCGAGGAGAAGGTCTCGTGGCGGCGGGAGCTGTCCGCGATGGTCGCGCGCTCGCCGTTCGGGCAGGGCGCGAGCTGGCCCGTGGTCGAGACCGTGCAGTTGAACGGGCAGTGCGCCGTCGTCATCGCGCCGGCCCCGAACCTGCGGGCCGACATCGAGGCCGGCGCCGAACAGCTGGCCCTGCGCATCGCCGCCGAGCTCGGCGTGGTCGGGGTGATGGCGGTCGAGCTGTTCGAGACCGAATCCGGCGAGCTGATCGTCAACGAGCTCGCGATGCGGCCGCACAACTCCGGGCACTGGGGCATGGACGGCGCCCGCACCGGACAGTTCGAACAGCACCTGCGCGCGGTGCTGGACTACCCGCTCGGCGACACGTCACCGATCGTCCCGGTGACGGTGATGGCGAACGTGCTCGGCGCCCCCGAGGCGCCCGCGATGAGCATGGACGAGCGGCTGCACCACCTGTTCGCCCGGATGCCCGACGTGCGTGTGCACCTCTACGGCAAGGGCGAGCGCAAGGACCGCAAGATCGGGCACGTCAACGTGCTCGGGGACGCGTCCGGGTCGATCGACGACCCGCAGTACGTGGCGGCGGTGCGCGAACGCGCGGAACGCGCGGCGCACTGGCTCTCGCACGGAGTGTGGACCGACGGATGGGATTCTCACGGTGACTGACGGAGCACAGGTCGGCCTGATCATGGGCAGCGACTCGGACTGGCCGACGATGCAGGCCGCCGCCGAGGCGCTCGTCGAGTTCGGGATCCGCTTCGAGGTGGGGGTCGTCTCGGCGCACCGCACCCCGCAACGCATGCTCGACTACGCCCGCGACGCCGCCGGGCGCGGCATCAAGGTGATCATCGCCGGCGCCGGCGGTGCCGCCCACCTTCCGGGCATGGTCGCCTCCGCAACCCCGCTCCCGGTGATCGGCGTGCCGGTCCCCCTGAAGTACCTCGACGGCATGGACTCGCTGCTGTCGATCGTGCAGATGCCTGCCGGGGTGCCCGTCGCGACCGTCTCCATCGGCGGCGCCCGCAACGCCGGCCTGCTCGCCGCCCGTATCCTCGGCGCGGCCGACCCCGCGCTGCGGGAACGGATGGAGCAGTTCCAGGCGGGCCTCGAGCAGATGGTGCTCGAGAAGGACGACGCGTTGCGGCGGACGCTGCTCGGCTGACTTCGTGCACGTACGCGCGCTTTTCGGTCGTCCGCCCTTGAAATTGCGCGCGCGGACGACTGCTCGCGGCGCGGATCGTATGGTGCGCGCGTCGCGGGGCGACGCGCAGGCCCGGGCGGTGACGGTCCTGGCCCTGCTGTGGGCCCGGGGGTGGGGTGGCCGCGTCGGCTTCGACGACGAGTTCGGCCTCTATGTGTGCACCGGGATGCGCGGCGGCTACGCCCGGTCGGGCACGACGATCGGCGGGGTGTTCCTCACCGGCCGGCCACCGTCGCGTCGGATCCTGCGGCACGAGGCGGTCCACGCCGATCAGTGGGCGCGGCACGGGGCCGGATTCGCCGTCCGCTACGCCTGGGAGGAGCTGCGCCACCCGGGTGCCCGCAACAGGTTCGAGATCGAGGCCGGCCTCGCCGACGGGGGCTACGTCGCCTGAACCTGCCGGCCCTCAGCCGTTCAGCCGGACGGTGATCTTCTCGCTTTCGACCCGTCGATCCGTGGCAGCCGGGTCCGGGTTGCTCACCTGCACCAGCGACGCCCCCGCGGCGAGGACGGCGAGCAGGCCGTCGGTCAGCGCCTGCGGGGTGCCCCAGTCGCGGCTCGACAGCACCCGGTCCGCGCCGGTGATGCCGGCCGCCGCGGCCGCGTCCCGGGCCGCCGCAACCACTTCGCCGGCCGTCCGTCCGTCGAGCACCGGCCCGCCGTCCCCGGCGGAGCGGAACTGGTCACCGTGCACCCGCACGTGCGTCGCGTAGTCGGTGACCCCCACCGGCAGGTCCGGCACGGGCCGGCCGAACGCATCGAGCGAGAGGACGGCGACCTCGGCGACGTCCGCGACATCGTCGAGACGGTCCGCGGTGACCAGCGCGAGGTCCGCGTCGTCGGGTTCGAGTACCACCTCGGCGCCGGCCCACCACGCCCCGAGCAGGACCGCGGCACTCTGCCAGTGGGCCGGGAGCAGGACGGCCACCCGGCCGCCGGGCAGCAGACCGAACTCGTCGCGCACCATGTTCGCCGTCTTGGCGGCCCAGTTCGCCAGGGTGACCGCGGACAGCTCGATCCGGGCGCCGGACGCGTCGTCGTACCACGTGATGCGGGGGCCGGCCGGGTCGGCGGCCAGGATCGGATCGAGCAGGGTGTCGGTCAGAGTGGTCACAGCTTCCTCGTTCTTCAGTTCACGCAGCGGGGGCCGGCGGAGCCGGCGTCGATCGGCGGGGCGGCCGGGACGGACGTCGGGGTGGCCCCGGCGCTCACGAGATCCGATCCGGAGGCCACGGAGGTGACGTCCGCATCCGTGCCCGGTCCCGCATACTCCTCGGTGAGCACCACCCGCACCGTGTCGGCGTCGAGCGACGGGTCGGCGGCGGTGGCCAGGCCACCGAGCGCCTCCGCGACGGCACGCGCCTGGTCGGACTCGGGATCGGCGGCGAAGACCGTCGACTCGTCCACCGCGCGGCCGGTGTGGTTGCCGACGCCGCCCTCGACGAAGCCGTCGCCGACGAGCACGGCCGCGACGCGGGAGGCCAGGCCGGCGACGCCACCGGCGTTGGCGACGTCCACCGTGATCGTGCCGGCATCGACCTCCGGCGCCGCGCTCGTCGTGGGCTGCGACCCGTCGTCGCCGGAGCCGGGTTCGACGAGGTCGGCGACGAAGCGGCGCACCTCCTCCGGATCCACCTGCACCACGGATTCGCCGTAGTCGGTCATCGCGTTGAGGTCCTGGACGGGGATCGTGGAGAACTGCACGGCGCCGCCGGCGAGGTCCTGCATCCGGGTGGCCAGGTCGAGGATGTCCCAGTCGGAGTCCAGGACCACCGACCTCTGCACGGCCGCGCTGAGCTGGTTCAGCTTGGACGGGTTGCTCAGCGTCTTCGCGCTGAGCACCTTCTGCACGAGTGAGGCCATGAACACCTGCTGGCGCACGATCCGGTCCAGGTCGCCGCGGGGCAGGTCGTGGCGCTGCCGGACGAAGCTCAGGGCGTCCGCGCCGTCGAGGGTCTGCTCGCCGGCGGGGAAGTTCGCCCCGGACAGCGGCTCGTCGACCGGGTTGTTCAGGCACACGTCTACGCCGCCGACGGCATCGGTGAGCAGCACGAACCCGAGCAGGCCGACCTCGGCGTAGTGGTCGACCGTGACGCCGGTCAGGTCGGCGACCGACTCGACCAGCGCCTCCCGGCCCGCCTGCGTGGCCGCCTTCTCGGCAGCCGCATCGGACTCGCCGGACTCGACGAGTCGCAGCCGCTCGGTCTCCTTGGTGGCGCCGAACGCGGCGTTGATCTTCGACATCCCGATGTCGGGCACCTGGACGTAGGTGTCGCGGGGGATCGAGATGGCGGTGGCCGAGGTGCCGTCGAGCGGTACCCGGACCAGGATGACCGTGTCGGTGTTGTTGGCCACTTCCTCGCCGGCCCGCAGCGCGTCGAGTTCGCGCTGGGACAGCGGATTGCCGTGTGCATCGGTGCGGCTGTCGGTGCCCACCAGGAGGATGTCGAGGGCGCCGTCCCGGCCGTCGCCCAGGGTGAGCCCGCCCACCGTGGCGAGCGAGGAGCGCAGCGAATCGATGCCGCGCCACGCGACGCCGGTGACGACCAGGGTGAGCGCCGCGGCGACGCTGACGGCGATCCGCAGCGGCCGGCCGCGGAAGACCCCCGATCCTCCCCCCGCGTCGCGCGCCGGCACTCGGCGTGTGGGCGGCTCTGGCGGCACCTGGCGGTCCTCTCGTCGGGCGTCGGCGGTCGCACCCAGGCTACTGCCGACACCGCGGCCCTTGTGGCACCCGCCGCGGCGTGCCCGGCTCGTACCGGGTGACAGCCGCGCCGGCTACCGGGTGACAGCCGCGCCGGCGTGCCAGACTCGTGCCCGTGCAGACCGTTCTCGTCACCGGAGCCCGCGGACAGCTGGGCCGTCACCTGCTCACCCGCGGCGCCGCGGCCGGCCTCCCGATCCGGGGCGTCGGCGCGGAGGAGGCGGACATCACCGATCCGGATGCCGTCGCCGCGCTCGTCCAACCGGGCGCCGTCGTGCTCAACTGCGCCGCCTACACCGCCGTCGACGCGGCCGAGACCCATGTGGAGGACGCCGCCGCGGTCAACGAATGGGGACCGGCCCACCTGGCCGCCGCGTGCGCGGCCGCCGGAGCGCACCTGATCCACGTGTCCACCGACTACGTGTTCGCCGGCGACGGGGACCGCCCGTACCGGGTCGGCGATCCGACCGGGCCCCGCACCGTCTACGGCCGGTCGAAGCTTGCGGGGGAGCGTGCGGTGCTCGACCGGTTGCCGACCGCCCACGTGGTGCGCACCGCGTGGCTCTACACCGGCGAAGGCAGCGACTTCGTCGCGACGATGCTGCGGCTCGAGCGCGAACGCGACACCGTGCGGGTCGTCGACGATCAGGTCGGCTGCCCCACCTACGCCGCCGACCTCGCCGACGGGCTCCTCGAACTCGCCGCCCGGGCCGGTGCGGTGCCCGGCGGGGTCCTGCACGCGACGAACTCCGGGCAGGCCAGCTGGTTCGACCTCGCCTGTGCGGTCTTCGCCGAGGTGGGCGCCGACCCGGGCCGCGTGCAGCCCTGCGGCAGCGACGAGTTCGTGCGGCCCGCACCCCGCCCGGCCTACTCCGTCCTCGACGGCAGCGCGTGGGCCGCGGCCGGGCTGACGCCGCTCCGGCCGTGGCGGCCCGCGCTGCACGCCGCGATCGGCGCCCTGCGGGCCCGGGCGTGATTCGGCGCGGCCGCGCCCGGCGGCTAAGGTGACGGCGTGAGTTCGAAGCTGACCGTGGTGACGGTGACCTACTCGCCCGGTGAGCATCTGGAGCACTTCCTGACCTCGCTGACCGGCGCGACGAACCTGCCCACCCAAGTGATCCTGGCGGACAACGGGTCCGCCGACGGCACCCCCGAAGACGCCGCGGCCCGGCACTCGAACGTGCGGCTGCTGCACACCGGCGGCAACATCGGCTACGGCGGGGCCGTCAACCGGGCCGTCGCGGAGGTCGATCCGGCGGAGGAGTTCGTCGTCGTCGCCAATCCCGACGTGCGCTGGGGGCCCGGGTCGCTGGACCGGCTGCTCGAGGGTGCGCGTCGCTGGCCGCGGGCGGCCGCCCTGGGTCCGCTCATCCGCGAGCCCGACGGCACCGTCTATCCGTCGGCGCGATCGGTGCCCGGGCTGGTCGCCGGCGCCGGGCACGCGCTGCTCGGCACGGTGTGGCCGGAGAATCCGTGGACGCAGCGGTACCGGCAGGAGAACGAGACCGTCTCCGAACGGGCGGTGGGGTGGCTGTCCGGGTCGTGCCTGCTGGTGCGGCGGGCGGCGTTCGACGCGGTCGACGGCTTCGACTCGCGCTATTTCATGTACATGGAGGACGTCGATCTCGGCGACCGGTTCGGCCGGGCGGGCTGGCTCAACGTGTACGTGCCCTCCGCAGAGGTCACGCACGCGAAGGGGCACGCCGCCGGCCGGCATCCCGAGCTGATGCTGCCGGCCCACCACGAGAGCGCGTACCGGTTCCAGGCGGACCGGCACCCGCATCCGTGGCAGGCGCCGCTGCGGTGGGCGCTGCGGGCCGGGCTCGCCGCCCGGTCGAGGATGTCGGTGGCCGCGGCGGCGCGCGAACGGGCGCGGGCGGCCGGGGCGGGCAAGACCACGGAACAGGGGACACGATGACGAACGATGCTGCGCCGCACACCGATGCGGTGATCCTGGTGGGTGGGCAGGGCACCCGGCTGCGGCCGCTGACCCTGTCCGCGCCGAAGCCGATGCTGCCCACCGCCGGCCTGCCGTTCCTGACGCACCTGCTCACGCGGATCCGTGCGGCCGGCATCAAGCACGTGGTGCTCGGAACATCCTTCAAGGCGGAGGTTTTCGAGGACTACTTCGGTGACGGCTCGGAACTGGGTCTCGAGATCGAGTATGTCACCGAGGCGGAGCCGCTGGGCACCGGCGGCGGCATCCGCAACGTCCTGCCCCGGCTGCGCGCCGACAACGTCATGGTCTTCAACGGTGACGTCCTGGGCGGCACGGATCTCGGCGCGGTGCTCGACACGCACCTGCGCACCGACGCCGACGTGACGCTGCACCTGGTGCGCGTGGGCGACCCCCGCGCGTTCGGGTGCGTGCCGACCGACGAGGAGGGCCGGGTCACCGCGTTCCTCGAGAAGACGCAGGATCCGCCGACGGACCAGATCAACGCCGGCTGCTACGTCTTCAAGCGCGAGATCATCGAGTCGATCCCGGAGGGCCGTCCGGTATCCGTGGAGCGTGAGGTCTTTCCGTCCCTGCTGGCGGAGGGCAAACGCGTGTACGGGCACGTCGACGCCGCCTACTGGCGGGACATGGGCACGCCGGAGGACTTCGTGCGCGGCTCGGCGGACCTGGTGCGCGGCATCGCGCCGTCGCCCGCGCTCGGTGGGCAGCGCGGCGAATCCCTCGTCCATCCCGGTGCCTCCGTCGCGCCCGGTGCCCTGCTGATCGGCGGCACCGTCGTCGGCCGCGGCGCCGAGATCGGCGCCGGCGCACGCTTGGACGGCGCGGTGATCTTCGACGGCGCGAGGGTGGAGGCCGGGGCGGTGATCGAGCGGTCCATCATCGGATTCGGGGTCCGGGTCGGTCCCCGCGCCCTGATCCGCGACGGGGTGATCGGCGACGGCGCCGACATCGGGGCGCGCTGCGAGCTGTTGCGCGGCGCCCGGGTCTGGCCCGGTGTGCAGATCCCCGACGGGGGGATCCGTTTCAGCACCGACGTGTGAGCAGGGGGGTTCCACGATGAAGTTCGAACGGTATGTGGCGCTGGGTGATTCGTTCACCGAAGGCGTCGGGGACCCGGATCCGGCCCGGCCCAACGGGTTGCGTGGCTGGGCGGACCTCGTCGCCGAGGAGCTCGCCCGCGACAACCCCGGATTCGGGTATGCGAACCTCGCCGTGCGCGGACGGCTGCTGCGTCCGATCCTCGACGAGCAGCTCGACGCGGCGATCGCGCTGCGGCCGGACCTGGTGACGATCTACGCCGGCGGCAACAATCTGATGCGTCCGAAGCTCGACCTCGACGCGTTGGCGGCCGAGTACGACGACGCGATCGGCAAGCTTGCCGCCACGGGTGCACGGGTGCTCGTGTGGACGGCCTACGACGGTAGCTGGGCGCCGGTGTTCGGGGTCCTGCGCGGCCGCTGGGCGGTCTACAACGAGCTGGTCCGGGAGATCGCCGACCGCCACGGTGCGACGATCGTCGACTTCTGGCGGTTCGCCGAGTACCGCGACCTGCGGATGTGGGATTTCGACCGGCTCCACATGTCGCCGGCCGGTCACCGGAACATGGCGATCCGCGTGCTCGATCTCCTCGGTGTGGCACACACGCTCACCCCGGCCGAATTCGATGCCGCGCCGGTGGTCTCGGCGGCGAAGCGGGCCGAGGACCGCCGGTGGGCACGCGAATTCCTGATCCCCTGGGTCGGCCGGCGCCTGCGTGGCACCTCCTCGGGTGACGGCATCGAACCGAAACGCCCCACGCTACAACCGGTCTAACGGCCCGCCCCGGTGTGTGCGGCGGGGCCCGCCCCGGTGCGTGCGGCGGCGAGGCCGAGCAGGTGCCCGAGGGTGTCGTGCTCGGCCTCCGGCGGCAGTGCGTCCACCGGCCACCAGCGCAGGTCGGTGGATTCCGCGCTGCGGACGGGCACGGCCCCGGGTGGCGCGACAACGAGGAACCGCAGGTCGAGGTGCCGGGTCGGGCGGCCCAGCGAGCAGGTGATCGGATGGGTGTGCGCCGAGAGCAGTTCCGGATCGATGACCAGGTTCTCGATGCCGGACTCCTCGGTCGCCTCCCGCAGCGCCGCGTCGACGACCGTCTCGTCGGATTCCTCGCAGTGCCCGCCGAGCTGGATCCACCGCCCCACCCGGGGATGCAGTGTGAGCAGCACGTGCCGGCGGTCGGCGTCGAGCACGAGCGAGGACGCCGTGACGTGACCGGGAACGTGCCGGCGCAGACACCCCTCGGGCGCGGCGTCGAGAAATGCCAACATGGTGTGCCGCAGCGACTCCGCGTCCGCCGAATCGGTCCGCCAGGTCTGCAGCCGGTCGACGGCCGAGGCGTGCAGCGTGGACGCGGTCACAGTTCCAGCAGCAGGTCGCCGGTCGCGGGGGCGACGCGCGGCGTCGCCGGCTCGAGGGGATGTCCGACCGCGATCGCGCCGAGCGGCGACCAGTCCGCGGGCAGGTCGAGTTCACGCCGCACGACATCCGGGGCGAAGATCGTCGACCCGATCCAGCAGCTGCCGAGCCCGCGCACGGCGAGCGAGACCAGCAGGCCCTGGACCGCGGCGCCGGCGGCGACGGTGAACATCGTGGCCTCGGCGGCGGTGCGGCGGACGTCGGGGTAGCTGTGCGCGCCGTCGGGAACCCAGAACGGGATCACCATTTCGGGGGCGTCGTAGAGGAGAGCGCCGCGGCCGACCCGACGGTCGATCGCGGCCGGTGCGAGCCCGTCGCCGGCGAGGTCGGCGGCCCAGCGTTCGCGCATGCGGTCGAGCAGCCGCCGGCGGACCTGCTCGGTGCGGACCCAGACGAACCGCACCGGGTGGGTGTGGTGCGGCGCCGGAGCGGTGAGCGCCTCGGCGACCGCATCCCGCAGATCCTCGGGATCGACCGGCTCCGAGGAGAATTCGCGCACCGACCGGCGCAACAGCAGCGCCTCGCGGCGGCCGCGCTCGAGTGCCTCGGCGGTGCCGAGCCAGAACAGGTCGTCCTCCCCGCAGCGGATCAGTTCCTGTGCGGTGGAACCGTTGTCGGGCAGGTCGAGGCCGCGGACCACCGCGACCGGTACTCCGCCCAGCTTGCCCTTGACGAGGTCGCCCGCGGCGGCGATCTCGTCGGCGACGGCGACCGAGGTGACGAACAGCTCGTTGCCCTGCGCGTCCCGGGATCCCGCATATTCGTGCAGCACCGGGATCCCGGCCGCACCGATCGCGGCGTCGGTCTGGCCGACGCGCCAGGCCCGGCCCATCGTGTCGGTGACGACCACCGCGACCGTCACGCCGAGCAGGGTCCCCAGGCGCTCCCGCAGCGCCGCGGCGCTCGCGTCCGGGTCCTCGGGCAGCAGGGCGAGTTCGGATGCGGCGACGTTGGAGCCGTCGATCCCGGAGGCTGCCTGCACGATCCCGAGCCGGTTCTCGGTGATGAGGGTGCGGCCCTTGCGGGCGAGCACGCGTACGGCCTCCTGGTCGACGAGGCGGCGCCGGAGCGCGTCGCGGGCCTCGGGGTCGGTGGGGGCGTCGACGATGCGGCCCTCGACCTTGGAGAAGACCTTGCTGGTGACGACGAGGACGTCCCCGTCGGCGAGCCAGGGTGCGGCAGTGGCCAGTGCGGCGGCGAGGTCGTCGCCGGGCCGGAACTCGGGCAGGCCCGGCACCGGGAGGATCTCGATCGGCCGTCCGGGGGAGTGGTCGCGCACTCCGGCGGCGGTCCCGGCGGCCGTGTCGGTGGGCATGGTCACGGCGTCACTCCTGCCAGTTCTAATGCGGCGCGAGCCATTTCGGCTGTCGCGCCGGGATCGGTCATGAGCAGCGGCACGCTGCGCACCTCGACGCCGGGCACATCGGCGGTGTCGGTGGAGTGGATCAGCCACCCGTCGAGCAGGCCCGCGCCGGTGCGGGCGCCGTAGTGCCGTCCGACGCCCTGCGCGGTCGACTCGACGCCGATCACGTCGAGGCAGGCGTCGGCCATGCCGCGCAACGGCTTTCCGTCGATCACCGGCGACAGGCCGACGATCTTCGCGGACGTGGTGCGCAGCGCGCCGCGCAGGCCGGGGATCGCGAGGAGCGCGCCGATGCTCACCACCGGGTTCGACGGGGCGAGGATCACCACGTCCGCCGATTCGATCGCCGCGAGCACCCCGGGGGCGGGTGCGGCCTTCTCGGCGCCGATGTGCGCGAAGCTGTGCGTGGGAACCTGCGCGCGGTGCCGGACCCACCATTCCTCGAAGTGCACGGCGCGCTGCTCGCCGTCGGCCGGATCGGTGATGACCACGTGGGTCTCGCTGCGGTCGTCGGAGACCGGGAGCAGGGTGACGCCGGGCTTCCACCGGTCGCACAGAGCCTCGGTCACGGCCGAGAGCGGGTATCCGGCGCCCAGCAACTGGGTGCGCAGCAGGTGGGTCGCGATGTCGCGGTCGCCGAGACCGAACCAGTCGGGTGTGGCGCCGTACGCCGCCAGCTCCTCCTTCGCGTGCCAGGTCTCGTCGGCCCGGCCCCATCCGCGTTCGGTGTCGATCCCGCCGCCGAGGGTGTACATGCACGTGTCCAGGTCGGGGCAGATCCGCAGCCCGTGCATCCAGACGTCGTCGCCGATGTTGACGATCGCGGTGACCCGGTGTGCGGCGTCGGGGTCGAGGTCGCGGCCGGGTTCGATGCCGAGGAGCCGGCGCACGCCGGTGAGAAAACGCGCACCTCCGACGCCGCCGACCAATACAGTCACGTTCACAGGGCAAGCCTAGGCGGTGCGCCGGGTGGGCTGCCGGGGTGCCTGCGCGCCCGGGCGGCGGACGCGCAGCGGCACGGTGGAGAACCCCGGATGGTAAGGCAGCGGCGCCGCTCGGCTTGACCGCGACACGCCCCACGTGTCTAATCACATAAGTGTCATTTCCAGTGAGCCGGGGCCGGGATCGGTTGTGGTGAACTGCATTCGAACGCATGTTCGACCGGGATGGCGCGGAGTGGGCCGGTTTCGACGAGAGTTGCAGCGCTGCAGGTGAGGAGGCGAACGATGGCCGACGAGCGCGAATGGTTCGAGAGCTCTCGGATCGACACTGCAGGCATCGACACTGCAGGCGAGGACGTTCGGGACGACATCGACGGCATCGGGGGGGACGCGCCCGCGCGACCCGTGCTCAGCCTGATCGATGGTTTCGGCGACCCGTCCGACGGTGGCGACGAACAGTGGCAGGAACGCGCGCTGTGCGCGCAGACGGATCCCGAGGCGTTCTTCCCCGAGAAGGGCGGATCGACGCGGGAGGCGAAGCGGATCTGCTTGGGCTGCGAGGTCCGGGACGAGTGTCTCGAATACGCGCTGGCCAACGACGAGCGCTTCGGCATCTGGGGCGGTCTGTCGGAGCGGGAGCGCCGGCGCCTCAAGCGCGGCATCGTCTGAGGACGTCAGTCCTCGTCGAAGCCGCCGAGCTCGGGGTCGATGACCTCGGGCTCCACGCCGAGATAGGTGGCGACCTGGTGCACGAGCACGTCGTGCACCAGATCGGTGAGATCCTCGGGATCCTTCGCCCGCAGTTCGAGCGGGCGACGGAAGAGCACGATCCGGGCCCGCGTCGCGGCGCCGCGACGGTCGATCCCCGCGGGCACGAGACGCGACAGCGGCACCGGACCGTCCGCCACCACCTCCGACGGCCAGTTCACCGAGTCGGGGTCGAGGGCGCGAATCTTGGGCACCTCGTCGACGGCGATGTCGAGCTTGGTCAGCCGGTCGTGCCACTGTGCGTCGATCGGGGCGAACGCCCCCAGCACGAGCAGATCGAACTTCTCCGCCCGCGAGCGCCACGCCGGCAGCTCGTGCGGGAACAACGGCCCGCGCACCCCGCGGCCGCGTCGCGCGACCGAGCGGGACGTCACAGGGCGGGAACGGCGCGAGCGGTGCATGCTCTGGACAGTACGACACGAAAATCTGTACCGGGTTCTCCGGTGTGTCCGGATAGTCCCCGGGCGGACGGCGCGCTACTCTCCGACTGTGAGATCACTGCGTCGATGCTGCCGGCCTGGGTGCAAGAACCCTGCTGTTGCGACGCTGACCTACGTGTACTCGGACTCCACCGCGGTCGTCGGTCCGCTGGCGACGGTCGCCGAGCCGCACTCGTGGGATCTGTGCGAATCGCACGGCTCGCGGATCACCGCGCCCAAGGGGTGGGAGCTGGTCCGGTACGAGGGTGCCTTCACCACCGGCACTCCGGACGAGGACGACCTGACCGCCCTGGCCGAGGCGGTGCGCGAGGCCGGTCTCGGCGAGCGTGGCCGAACCGACTCCGACGACACCGATTCCGGTGTCCCCACGGCGCTGGCGGCGCCACCCACGGCCCGCACCGGCCGTCGTGGCCACCTGCGCGTGTTGCCCGATCCCACGTCCTGATCGTCGCGCATTAGGCTGACCGTGCCCCGCCGCGGAGGCGGTGCCAGTCGACGATCAGGAGCAGCAACAGTGGCGAGATCTGCCGAGTCCGTGTCCGCCGTGGTCAAGGCATACGACGTGCGTGGCGTGGTGGGAGAACAGCTCGATGCCGGGTTCGTCCGTGATGTCGGAGCCTCCTTCGCTCGCCTGATGCGCGACGGCGGCGCCACCCGCATCGTGATCGGCCACGACATGCGCGAATCGTCCCCGCGGTTGTCGCAGGCCTTCGCCGCGGGCGTAACGGCCCAGGGACTCGACGTCGTGCACATCGGACTCGCCTCCACCGACCAGCTGTACTTCGCCTCCGGCATCCTCGAGGCCCCCGGCGCCATGTTCACCGCGAGCCACAACCCGGCGCGCTACAACGGCATCAAGCTGTGCCGGGCCGGGGCGAAGCCGGTCGGGCAGGACACCGGCCTCGCCACCATCGCCGCCGAACTCGTCGCGGGCGTCCCGGACTTCGACGGCGCCGCCGGCACGGTTTCCGAACGGGACGTGCTCGCCGACTACGCCGCGTTCGTCCGCTCGCGGGTGGACCTGTCGGCGATGCGCCCGCTGAAGGTCGCCGTCGACGCCGGCAACGGCATGGGCGGGCACACGGTACCGGCGGTGTTCGGCGCGCTCCCGATCGACCTCGTGCCGCTGTACTTCGAACTCGACGGCACCTTCCCCAACCACGAGGCCAACCCGCTCGATCCCGCCAACCTGGTGGACCTGCAGAAGCTCGTGCGCGAATCCGGTGCCGACCTCGGCCTCGCGTTCGACGGCGACGCCGACCGCTGCTTCGTCGTCGACGAGCGCGGTGAGCCGGTCACTCCGTCGGCGGTTACCGCCCTGGTGGCCTCGCGGGAACTCGCCAAGGAACCCGGGTCGACGATCATCCACAACCTCATCACCTCGCGCGCGGTGCCGGAACTGGTCGCCGAACTCGGCGGCAAGCCCGTACGCACCCGCGTCGGGCACTCGTTCATCAAGCAGCAGATGGCCGAGACCGGGGCCGTGTTCGGGGGCGAGCACTCCGCGCACTACTACTTCCGCGACTTCTGGGGCGCGGACTCGGGCATGCTCGCCGCGCTGCACGTGCTCGCCGCGCTCGCCGGCCAGGACCGGACGCTGTCCGAGCTGATGGGCAGTTACGACCGGTATGCGGCGTCCGGGGAGATCAACTCCACCGTCGCCGACGCCGCGGAGCGCACCGCCGCGGTGCTCGAGGCATTCGGCGATCGTGCCGATTCGATCGACCGGCTCGACGGCGTCACCGTCGAGCTCGCCGACGGCGCCTGGTTCAACCTGCGCGCCTCCAACACCGAGCCGCTGCTGCGGCTCAACGTCGAGGCCCGCACCGCCGAACAGGTCGACGCGCTGGTGAGGGAAATCCTGGCAATCGTGCGCGCGTGACGGAAGTATCCGTGGCGGGGATAATCGAGTTCCCGGGGCCCGGCGCCGGGACGGTTCGAGTCGGAAGGATGGTGGCGCAGCCATGACGGCTCCCTCTTCGTTCCTGGACTTGGACGACACGGACGCCCTGATCGATGCGGACGTCGACGGGATCCTGCGGTTCGCCGCGCTCGGTGGGGCCCAGATCCGGGCCACCGCCGCGGCCGTCGACGAGCAGATCCTCGACCGCCTGCACGGCCTGCACCCCCGCAGCGTGGTGCTCGTGTGCGGCGACGCGCGCGCCGCGCGCGCGGGTGAGCTGGTCGTCGCGATGCTTGCGGCCCGCTCGGCCGTGCCGCTGGTCACGGCCCCCGTCACGCCGCCGTGGGTCGGCCCGCTCGACGTCGTCGTCGTCGCGGGCGACGACGCGGGCGACCCGCAGCTCGCCGAGTCGGTCGCCGCGGCCCTGCGGCGCGGTGCCGAGGTGGTCGTCGACGCCCCGGACGAGGGGCCGATCCGGGCGGCGACCGCCGGCCGGGCGATGCTGCTGCCCCCGCGGATCCGGGTGCCGGTGGCGTATTCACTCCTGCGGCACCTCGCCGTGTTCCTTGCGGTGGTGGTGGCGATGGAGGCCACCCGCACGGCGGGCGCGGTTCCCCCGCTGGCCGATCTCGCCGATTCGGCGGACGCGGAGGCCGGTCGCGACCAGCCGGGCAGCGAGGTGTTCCACAATCCGGCGAAGGCGCTCGCGGCCCGCATCCAGTCGCGTCGGGTGGCGCTGGCCGGCGACTCCGCGGTGACGGCCGCGCTGGCCCGGCACGCCGGGGAGTCCCTGCTGCAGGTGGCCGGCGTGATCGCGTCGGCGTCGGCGTTGTCGGACGTCCTCGCCGCCCGGGACCGGTTCATCGCGAGACCGCCGGCGAGCGGGGAACCGTACGATCCGTTCTTCCACGACGAACAGCTCGACGGGCCGGTGCCCGCACCCCCGGCGCGGGTGTTCGTGCTGAGCGTGGAGGAGGATCGGCGGCAGGCGGAGCGGCGCGCGGCAGCGCTGCCGGACATGGAGTTGGTATCGGTGGTGGGGGAGTTCGAGGCGAAGGCGGTGCCGCCGGTGCCGGAGCAGGTGGCGGTGCTGGCCGTGCGATTCGAGATGGCCGCGGCCTATCTGCGGTTGGTCGGTGGTTGCTAGTGCTCCGACTCGAAGGTGCGCTGCGTTCGTATGCCTGGGGTTCGCGCACCGCGATCGCGGCGCTGTGCGGCCGTACGGTGCCGTCCGCCCATCCGGAGGCGGAACTGTGGCTGGGTGCGCATCCCGCGGACCCGGCGCGCGTGGTGAGCACCAACGGCGACGGCCCGGGCGGGAGCGCATCGCTGCTCGACGTGCTCGAGGCCGATCCGGGCGGGCATCTCGGGTCGGCGACGCTGAGCCGGTTCGGGCCGCGGCTGCCGTTCCTGCTCAAGTTGCTCGCCGCCGAGGAACCGCTGTCGTTGCAGGCCCATCCGAGCGCCGAACAGGCCGCCGAGGGCTTCGCCCGGGAGGAGGCCGCGGGCCTGCCCCTCGAGTCGCCGGTGCGGAACTACCGCGATGCGAGCCACAAGCCCGAACTCGTCGTCGCGCTCACCCGCTTCGAGGCGCTCGCCGGTTTCCGGGACCCGCATCGCACCGTCGAGCTGCTCGGCGCCCTCGAGGTTCCCGAGCTCGATCCGTACATCGGGTTGCTCGCCGGACAGCCCGACCCGGACGGCCTGCGGGCGCTGTTCACCATCTGGATCACCCTGCCGCAGTCGGTGCTGTCGGCGTTGCTGCCGCGGGTGCTCGACGGCTGCGTGACGTACCTGGCGACGCACAACGGCAGCGGCACGGCCTCGTTCGCCGAGGAGGTGCGGACCGTGCTGCAGCTGGCCGAGTTCTACCCGGGCGACGCGGGGGTGCTCGCTGCGGTGCTGCTCAACCGGATCACCCTCGAGCCGGGGCAGGGCCTGTTCCTCGCCGCGGGGAACCTGCACGCGTACCTGCACGGCATGGCCGTGGAGATCATGGCCAACTCGGACAACGTGCTGCGCGGCGGCCTCACGCCGAAACACGTCGACGTGCCGGAGCTGCTGCGGGTGCTCGATTTCCGTCCCGTGGACGTGCCGATCCTCGAACCGGAGCCGTCCGGGCCGGGTGAGGTGCGCTACCGGACTCCCGCCCCGGAGTTCGCGCTGTCGCGGGTCGATCTCACCCCCGGCTCCGGTGCCGCACCGGACTCCGTCACCCTGCCGCCGTGCGGCCCGCAGATCCTGTTGTGCACCGCCGGGGTGGCCGGCGTGGAATGTGGCGGTCGGAGCCTGCAGCTGTCGGCCGGACAGGCGGTGTGGCTGTCGGCGTCCGACCCGGCCGTCACGGTGCGGACGGCCGGCGAGCCGGCGCAACTGTTCCGCGCGCGGTTGGCGGACACCGGCGCACCCGTCGACTAGCGGAAACACGCGCGGTTTCCGCTCGACGCGGGCATCCACGAGATTCGGCATCCGGAGGACCCGACCTCACCGGGACGTTCGTGTTGACGGGATCCGCCCCGCGTGAAACCGTCGCGGCATGTCGATCGTGCACGAATCGTCCACATCCGGGGAACCCCCGCGAGCCGGGGAACCCGAGGACCGGCAACGCGTACCGTTCCACGAGGCCAGCCGGATGCTGCTGCGCAACTCGGTGCTCGATGCCATGCGGGACCTGCTCACCGCCCGCGACTGGTCCGCCGTCACCATGACGGACGTCGCCCGGGGCGCCGGCGTGAGCCGGCAGACGCTCTACAACGAGTTCTCCTCGCGGCAGGGCCTGGCCCAGGCGTACGCCCTGCGCCTGGTCGATCAGTTCGTCGACGCCGTCGACGACGCGATCTACACCCACGTCGGGCAGGCGCGCGACGCCCTCGTCGAGGGGTTCACGTCGTTCTTCGTCGAGAGCAGCGCCGACCCGCTGATCCAGTCGCTGCTGCGCGGCGAGGCCAAGCCCGACCTGTTGCGCTTGATCACCACCGATTCGGCGCCGCTCATCGAGCGGGCCTCCGCCCGGCTGTCGGAAACCTTCCAGCGCAGCTGGGTACAGGCATCCGCGTCGGATGCGGGCATCCTGGGCCGCGCCATCGTGCGCATCGCGATGAGCTACATCTCCATGCCGCCCGAGTCCGACCGGGACGTCGCCGCGGACCTGGCGGAGTTGCTCGGGCCGTTCATCGATCGCTCCGCCCGGCACGGCTGAGCAGCGAGTTGTATAGCCTGTTGGCAGAACCGACTGACAACAGGAGAGGCATTCTCACGTGTCCGACACCAAGCTCGTGGCCGACCAGCTGAATGGGATCGACTTCAAGGTCGCCGATCTGTCCCTCGCCGAATTCGGCCGCAAGGAGATCCGGCTGGCCGAGCACGAGATGCCCGGCCTGATGGCGCTGCGCCGCGAGTACGCGGAGGTGCTGCCGCTGAAGGGCGCGCGGATCTCCGGCTCGCTGCACATGACCGTCCAGACGGCCGTGCTGATCGAGACGCTCGTCGCGCTCGGCGCCGAGGTGCGCTGGGCCTCGTGCAACATCTTCTCGACCCAGGACCATGCCGCCGCTGCGGTCGTCGTCGGCCCGCACGGCACCGTGGAGGCCCCGCGCGGTGTGCCGGTGTTCGCATGGAAGGGCGAGACCCTCGAGGACTACTGGTGGGCTGCCGAGCAGATGCTCACCTGGCCCGCCGCCGCCGACGGGACGCCGCGGCCGGCCAACATGATCCTCGACGACGGTGGTGACGCCACCATGCTGGTGCTCAAGGGCGCGCAGTTCGAGAAGGCGGGTGTGGTGCCGCCGGTGGACGAGGAGCACGACTCCGCCGAGTACCGGGTGTTCCTGGCGCTGCTGCGCGAGTCCCTCGCGCAGGACGCGAAGAAGTGGACGGCGATCGCCGAGTCGGTGCGCGGCGTCACCGAGGAGACCACGACCGGTGTGCTGCGGCTGTACCAGCTCTCGGCCGGCGGCGACCTGGCGTTCCCCGCGATCAACGTCAACGACTCGGTCACCAAGAGCAAGTTCGACAACAAGTACGGCACCCGGCACTCGTTGCTCGACGGCATCAACCGCGGCACCGACGTGCTCATCGGCGGCAAGGCCGCCCTGGTATGTGGCTACGGGGACGTCGGCAAGGGCTGCGCGGAGGCGCTGCGCGGGCAGGGTGCGCGCGTGTCGGTCACCGAAATCGACCCGATCAACGCGTTGCAGGCGCTGATGGACGGCTTCGATGTCGTCACGGTCGAGGGCTTCATCGAGCAGGCCGACATCGTGATCACCGCGACCGGCAACAAGGACATCATCACCTTCGACCACATGCGCCGCATGAAGCACCAGGCGATCCTGGGCAACATCGGCCACTTCGACAACGAGATCGACATGGCCGGTCTCGAGCGGGCGACGGACGTCACCCGCATCAACATCAAGCCGCAGGTCGACGAGTTCCGTTTCGCCGACGGGCATTCCATCCTCGTGCTGTCCGAGGGCCGGTTGCTCAACCTCGGCAACGCCACGGGCCACCCGTCGTTCGTGATGAGCAACTCGTTCGCCAACCAGGTGATCGCCCAGATCGAGCTGTGGACCAAGCCGGACGAGTACGACAACGAGGTCTACCGCCTGCCCAAGCACCTGGACGAGAAGGTCGCCCGCATCCATGTCGAGGCCCTCGGCGGCGAGCTCACCAAGCTGTCCAAGGACCAGGCCGAGTACATCGGGGTCGACGTGGAGGGCCCGTACAAGCCCGAGCACTACCGGTACTGAGCACGGTAGCGAGGATCGCAGGACACCGCCGATGGGCGCGTTGATCGTCGTGGAGGGCCTCGACGGGGCCGGCAAGCGGACACTGTCCGCCGGCCTCGTCGAGGCTTGGCGCGCTGCGGGATTCGTCGTCGCGACGCTGGCGTTCCCGCGCTACGGCGTGTCGGTGCACGCCGACCTCGGGGCCGAGGCCCTGCGGGGCCGGCACGGTGACACGGCGTCGAGCATCGAGGCGATGGCGTTGCTGTGGGCCCTCGATCGGCGCGACGCCGCCGACGAGTTGCGGAAGCTCCTGGCGGACAACGACATCGTGCTGCTCGACCGGTACGTCGCGTCCAACGCCGCCTACACCGCCGCGCGGCACCACGAGGACGGCTCGGGGTCGTCCGTGGAGTGGGTCCGCGAGCTCGAGTTCGACCGGTTCGCGCTGCCCGTACCGGATCTGCAGCTGCTGCTGCGGGTGCCCGTGGAGCTGGCCGCGCAGCGGGCGCGCAGTCGCGCCGCCGCCGACACGGCCCGCGATCGGGACGCGTACGAACGGGACTCGGGTCTGCAGGCCCGGACCGGGCAGGTGTACGACGACCTCGCACGCCGACAGTGGATGTCGCCGTGGCGGGTTGCCGGAGCCGACGCCGATCCGCGACAACTCGCCGCCGAGATCTCAAATCAGGTTCACCACGGTCGAGGAGTGACACGATAGAAGCCATGAAGCCGAGGATTCTGGTTGTCGACGACGACACCGCGCTCGCCGAGATGCTCACGATCGTCCTGCGGGGCGAGGGATTCGAGCCGTATGTGGTGGGTGACGGTTCGCAGGCGCTGAACGCGGTCCGGGAGATCCGGCCCGACATCGTCCTGCTCGACCTCATGCTCCCGGGCATGAACGGCATCGACGTGTGCCGGGTGCTGCGGGCCGACTCGGGCGTGCCGATCGTGATGCTCACCGCCAAGTCGGACACCGTGGACGTGGTGCTCGGGCTCGAATCCGGCGCCGACGACTACATCGTCAAGCCGTTCAAGCCCAAGGAACTCGTGGCCCGGGTCCGGGCGCGGCTGCGTCGCACCGAGCAGGAACCGGCCGAGGTGCTCTCCATCGGCGACATCGCCATCGACGTTCCCGCCCACAAGGTCAGCCGCGGGGACGAACTGATCTCTCTCACGCCGCTCGAGTTCGATCTGCTGGTGGCGCTCGCGCGCAAGCCGCGGCAGGTGTTCACCCGTGAGGTGCTGCTCGAGCAGGTCTGGGGCTACCGGCACGCGGCCGACACCCGCCTGGTGAACGTCCACGTGCAGCGGTTGCGCGCGAAGGTCGAGAAGGATCCCGAGAATCCCGAGGTGGTGCTGACGGTGCGTGGCGTCGGCTACAAGGCCGGACCGCCGTGATCGGTGGGTACCGACTGCGGCGGCGGATCACGAGGAGGACCCTGCCGCTGCTGAGGTGGTCACGTGCGGTGAGCAACCGGCTCGCCCACACGTGGCGGCGATCGTTGCAGCTCCGGGTCGTGGTCTCGACCCTGTCCCTGTCGCTGATCGTGATGCTCGTCCTCGGTGTCGTGCTCACCAGCCAGATCACCGAGCGGCTGCTCGAGGTGAAGATCAACGCTGCCACCGAGGAGGTCGAGCGCTCCCGCGCCCTCGTCGAGGGCCAGCTCGCCGGCGCCGACGACTCCGGTTCGCTGCAGGTACGGCTCGACGGAGCCGCCGCGGCGTTGACCAATCGCGGCAGCGACGCGGGTCAGGACACCGGCGTCGCGGGCACCTTCGACCCGGTGCTGATCGTGCCGGGCGACGGACCGCGCGCGCCGACGTCGAGCGGTCCTGCCGATCAGATCCCCGAGAACCTGCGCGCCTTCGTGCAGAAGGGCCAGATCTCCTACCAGTTCGCGACCGTGTCGGATCCGGACGGCTACTCCGGTCCGGCCCTGATCGTGGGCACTCCGACGGCGTCGGACATCTCCACTCTCGAGCTGTACCTGGTGTTCCCGCTGGCGGGCGAGGAGAACACGCTGTCACTGGTGCGGGGCACGCTGCTCGTCGGCGCCGGCGTGCTGCCCGTACTGCTCGCCGCGATCTCGATGATCGTCGCGCGCCAGGTCGTGCTGCCGATCCGCTCGGCGTCGCGCATCGCGGTCCGGTTCGCCGACGGCCGGCTCAAGGAACGCATGCCGGTGCGCGGTGAGGACGACATGGCGCGCCTGGCCATGTCCTTCAACGAGATGGCCGAAAGCCTGTCACGGCAGATCACGCAGCTCGAGGAGTTCGGCAACCTGCAGAAACGGTTCACCTCGGACGTCAGTCACGAGCTGCGGACCCCGCTGACGACGGTGCGGATGGCCGCCGACCTGATCCACGACGGCAGCGACGAACTCGACCCGTCCCTGAAGCGGGCCTCGGAGCTGCTCGTCACCGAGCTCGACCGGTTCGAGAGCCTGCTGGGCGATCTGCTCGAGATCAGCCGTCACGACGCCGGCGTCGCCGAACTCGCGGCCGAGCAGCTCGACCTGCGGATGTGCGCCCGTGCCGCGGTGTCCACCGTCCGGCACCTCGCCCGCGAGAGCGGGACCGAGCTGATCGTGGACCTGCCCGGCGAGCCCGTCACCGCCGAGGTGGATCCGCGCCGCGTCGAGCGCATCCTGCGGAACCTGCTCGCCAACGCCATCGACCACGGGGAGGGAAAGCCCATCCTGCTGCGCCTGCGCGCCGACGACAACGCCGCCGCCTTCATCGTCCGGGACCAGGGCGTCGGCCTGCGTCCGGGCGAGGAGAAGCTCGTCTTCAACCGGTTCTGGCGCTCGGACCCGTCGCGGGTCCGGCGGTCCGGCGGAACCGGGCTCGGCCTGGCGATCAGCGTCGAGGACGCGAACCTCCACAACGGCAAGCTCGAGGCGTGGGGCGAGCCCGGCCAGGGGTCCTGCTTCCGGCTGACCCTCCCGCGGGAACGGGGACGCAAGGTCGGCCGCAGTCCGCTGCCGCTCGTTCCCAGCACGGTCCGTGCGGTCCAGGGCCGCCCGCTGCCGGGAGCGGCCGCGCCGGCCGCGCCGGTCGAGACGGCGCCGACCGAGGCGGTGCCGGCGGACGCCGGGACCGGCGACGACGCCGGGACGGCCGCGGATTCGGCGGAAGTGCCGGTCCCGCCCGAGGGAGCCGCCAAATGAGGGGCACGAAGACGATCCTCGCGGCGATGCTCGGCCTGACCGTCGCCGTGTCGGGGTGTGCCAGCCTGCCGGACTCGTCGTCGCCGCAGGCGGTCGGCACCATCGCCCGTGAGCCCACCACCACCTCGGTCCCACCTCCGGCGCCGGGCCGGGAACCGGACCTGCTCCTGCGCGACTTCCTGCGCGCCAGCACCGACCCGGCGAACCGCCACCTCCCGGCCCGGCAGTTCCTCACCGCCGACATGTCGGCCGAGTGGGACGACGCTGCCAGCGCGACGATCGTGGACAAGGTCGACGTGCTGCCGGAGTCGCGCAGCGCCGACCGTGCGACGTACGTCATCCGCGCCAACCGGGTCGGCCACCTCGAGGAGGGCGGGGTCTACCGCGCCGACGAGGGGCCGTTCGAAACCAGGATCACGCTCGTGCTCACGGGCGGCGAGTGGCGCATCGACGAGATGGGACCGGGCGTCGTCATGGACCGTCCGCAGTTCCTCAACGGCTACCAGCGCCGCTCGCTGTACTTCGTCGATCCGTCCGGGCGCACGGTCGTGCCGGATCCCCGCTGGATCGCCGCGACCCAGGACCAGACCGCGGCACAGCTGATCGGCCTGCTCATCGAGGGCCCGAAGGCCGCCCTGGCACCGGCCGTGCGCACGGAACTCGGTTCCGGGGTGTCCGTGCGGGGGCCGATCACCAAGGCCGACGGCCGCACGACCCAGGTCGGTGTCGGTCTCGGGGGCGTCCGGATCGACTTCCTGGGGTTGAAGCCCCTGAGCAAGGAGAGCCGCGAGATGCTGGCGGCACAGGTGATCTGGACCCTCGCCAACGCCGAGATCACCGGGCCCTACGTGCTGCTCGCGGACGGTCAGCCGCTGGACGAGCGGTTCCCGAACGGCTGGACCACCGCGGACGTGGCGTCGATGAACCCGCTGGCCACCTCGAGCGCCACCATCGGGCTCCACGCCCTGCGGGGCGGCGGGCTGGTCAGCGTCGCCGAGACCGGGGTGACTCCGGTGCCCGGGACCTTCGGCACCGCGACGAACCTGCGCTCGGTCGCGCTGTCGCACGACGGCGAGCTCGCGGCCGCCGTCGCCGACACCGGGCGTCCCGCCCCGGAAGCCACCGCCGAGCTGCTGATCGGCCCGTACCGGGACGGGACGGCGGCACGTGCCCTGCAGGGCGAGTCGATCACGCGGCCCACGTGGGCGCTCGACGACAACTCCGTGTGGGCCGTGGTCAACGGCACGAACGTGGTGCGCGCGGTACGCGAGCCGGGTACCGGCCGGGTCACCGTCCTCCCCGTCGACGCCGGCTCCGTGCGGGCCGTGGGCAACACGATCAGCGATCTGCGGCTCTCCCGCGACGGCGTGCGCGCGGCGATGATCGTGGACGGCCGCGTGTACGTCGCGGTGGTCGTGCAGAAGTCGAACGGCGAGTTCTCGCTCACGACGCCGCGGGAGATCGCCATCGGCCTCGGCAGCCCGGCGTTGTCGCTGGACTGGAGCACGCCGGACACCGTGGTGGTGGCACGGTCCGCCTCCGACGTGCCCGTCGTGCAGGTCGCGGTGGACGGTTCACGCATGGACGCCCTGCCGAGCCGGAACCTCACCCCGCCCGTGGTCGCCGTCGAGGCGTCGACGACCTCGGAGTTCGTGGCCGACTCGCGGGCGGTGTTCCAGCTGAACAACGCCGATCCGGCCGGCGACCGGTACTGGCGGGAGGTACCCGGCCTGACCGGGCTGCAGGCGGTCCCCGTCCTGCCGGGCTGACGGCCCGCCCGGCGCGGGATGTCGGGGCCGGCGGCCACACTGTCGCCGTGCTGACCTCGCTGCTGGATCTGGTGCTGCCCGTCGAATGCGGCGGTTGCGGACTCGCCGGCGTCGGCTGGTGCCGGCGCTGTGCCCGGGAACTGGCGGACGTGCCGGCACGGGTCCGACCCCGGGTCGATCCCGGCGTGCCGGTGTGGGCGCTGGGGCCGTATCGCGGCGCCCGCCGTCGCGCGGTGATCGCGGCCAAGGAACACGGCCGACGCGATCTGGCCGGCCCGCTCGGCCTCGCGCTGGCGACGGCCGTGTCGCGGTTGCGGCGCTGGGGCGAGCTGCCCGCCGGACCCGTCCTCGTGGTGCCCGCCCCGACGAGGGCGCGGGCGGCGCGCTCACGCGGCGGCGACCCGGTGACGCGGGCGGCGCGCGTGGTCGCCGGTCACGACCGGCGGCTCGAGGTCTGTGGCCTCCTCGTCACCGGACGCGGCGCCCGGGATTCGGTGGGGCTGTCGGCCGCGCAGCGGCAGCGCAATCTGGCCGGCCGGGTGCGGATCCGGACGGCGGCGGGTCCGCCGCCGGGGGCGGCGGTGCTGCTCGTCGACGACGTCGTCACCACCGGCGCCACCGCGGCGGAGTCGGTGCGGGTCCTGCGGGCCGCGGGCCATCGCCCGTGCGGGGTGCTGGTGATCGCCGCCGCGTAGAGAGACGGAGGGCCCTGCGCCGCGGGACGTGGGACCGGGAGAAAGGGGACATCCGTCCTGCCGGGAGGTGACCACGGCGTGAAATTCGGCGGAACGGTGGCACTCCCCGCCGTTCCGTACTACCGTCGCCCTCAGACCCGAAAACACAGGTAGCGGGCGCAAAACGCCCCTGACCGTCGTGTCGGGCGGAGCGCGTTTCGCGCTCGTCGATCATGCCGGCGCGCGAGCTGCGCCGGCCGTACTCGGGAGGTACGAGTGACGATCCCTTCGAAGTCCAAGGTTCCCGCTGCAGAGGCCGAAGCCGGTACTGCGGAGTCCAACGGTCCCCGCGCCGACGTCGTCGTCAAGGGGCGCAACGTCGAGGTCCCGGATCACTTCCGGGTCTACGTGTCCGAGAAGCTCGCTCGGCTCGAACGTTTCGACCCGACGATCTTCCTGTTCGATGTGGAGTTGCAGCACGAGCGCAATCGCCGGCAGCTGAAGAGTTGTCAGAGAGTCGAGATCACCGCTCGGGCCAAGGGACCGGTGGTGCGCGCGGAGGCGTCCGCGGACAGTTTCTACGCCGCCTTCGAGTCCGTGACGGACAAGCTGGAGTCGCGGTTGCGTCGCACGAAGGACCGCCGCAAGGTACACCACGGGGAGAAGACCCCCGTCTCGGTCGCCGAGGCCACCGCGGAGCTCGCCAAGGACGACTCCCTCGGCATCTCACCGGAGATCTCGTTGGAACAGCACGAGCCCGAGCCCGCAGGTCCGGGCCGGATCGTGCGAACGAAGGAGCACACGGCCGAGCCGATGACCGTCGACGACGCGTTGTACGAGATGGAGCTGGTGGGGCACGACTTCTACCTGTTCCACGACAAGGAGACCGACAGTCCCTCGGTCGTCTACCGCCGGCACGCGTTCGACTACGGGTTGATCCGACTGGTGTGACGACCGGACCGCGGAGCGGCGGCGCCTCGCGTGCCACCCTGCCGAGCGGTCGCCCTTCGTCACCTCGCTGAAAGACCGCCTACCATGGAATCCGGCCGGGGTCGATACAGGCCTCGGCCGGATTTTCGTTGTCCGTGCTGTACCCGAGATTGAGGACGAACACGCCCGTGCTGTCGCTGTCGAAGCTGCTCCGAGTCGGTGAAGGTCGCATGGTCAAGCGGCTCAAGCACATCGCCGACCACGTCGAATCCCTCTCACCCGAGTTCGAGACCCTCACCGACGAGCAGTTGCGGGCCAAGACGGACGAGTTCCGCCGGCGTTACCAGGACGGCGAGACCCTCGACGAGCTTCTGCCCGAGGCGTTCGCGACGGCCCGCGAGGCGTCGTGGCGGGTGCTGGGCCAGAAGCACTACCCGGTTCAGATCATGGGCGGCGCGGCGCTGCACTTCGGCAACATCGCCGAGATGAAGACCGGTGAGGGCAAGACCCTCACCTGTGTGCTGCCCGCCTACCTCAACGCCATCGCCGACGAGGGCGTGCACGTGGTGACGGTCAACGACTACCTCGCCAAGCGCGACTCCGAGTGGATGGGCCGGGTGCACCGGTCCCTCGGGCTCGAGACCGCGGTGATCCTGTCCGGCCTCCCTCCCGCCGAGCGGCGCACCGCGTACGCCGCGGACATCACCTACGGCACCAACAACGAGTTCGGCTTCGACTACCTGCGCGACAACATGACGCACTCGCTCGACGACCTCGTGCAGCGCGGCCACAACTTCGCGATCGTCGACGAGGTGGACTCGATCCTCATCGACGAGGCCCGCACGCCGCTGATCATCTCGGGTCCGGCCGATGCGTCGAGCAAGTGGTACGCCGAGTTCGCGCGGATCGCGCCGCTGCTGAAGAAGGACGTCCACTACGAGGTGGACATCAAGAAGCGCACCATCGGCGTGCACGAGGCCGGGGTGGAACTCGTCGAGGACCAGCTCGGCATCGACAACCTGTACGAGGCGGCGAACTCGCCGCTGGTGAGCTATCTCAACAACGCCATCAAGGCCAAGGAGCTGTATCAGCGCGACAAGGACTACATCGTCCGGGGCGGCGAGGTGATCATCGTCGACGAGTTCACCGGCCGCATCCTCGTCGGACGGCGTTACAACGAGGGCATGCACCAGGCCATCGAGGCCAAGGAAGGCGTCGAGATCAAGGCGGAGAACCAGACGCTCGCCACGATCACGCTGCAGAACTACTTCCGCCTCTACGACAAGCTCTCCGGCATGACGGGCACCGCCGAGACCGAGGCCGCCGAGCTGCATCAGATCTACGAGCTCGGCGTGATCCCGATCCCGACGAACAAGCCGATGGTCCGCGCGGACCAGGGCGACCTGATCTACAAGACGGAGGAGGCGAAGTTCGCGGCCGTCGTCGACGACGTCGCCGAGCGTCACACCAAGGGCCAGCCGGTCCTGATCGGCACCACCAGCGTCGAGCGCTCCGAATACCTGTCGACGCAGTTCACCAAGCGCGGCATCCCGCACAACGTGCTCAACGCCAAGTTCCACGAGCAGGAGGCGACGATCATCGCCGAGGCCGGCCGGTCCGGCGCGGTGACCGTCGCGACCAACATGGCCGGTCGTGGTACCGACATCGTGCTCGGCGGCAACCCGGACATCCTGGCCGACGTGGAGCTGCGCAAGCGGGGTCTCGACCCGGTCCACACGCCCGAGGAGTACGAGGCGGCCTGGGACGAGGTGATCGAGCGGATCAGCGCCGAGGTCAAGGCCGACGCCGACAAGGTCCGGGCGGCGGGCGGCCTGTACGTCCTCGGCACCGAGCGGCACGAGTCCCGGCGTATCGACAACCAGCTGCGCGGCCGCTCCGGCCGGCAGGGCGATCCGGGTGAGTCGCGCTTCTACCTCTCGCTCGGCGACGAGCTGATGCGCCGCTTCAACGGTGCGGCGCTCGAGTCGATCATGACCCGCCTGAACCTGCCCGACGACGTGCCGATCGAGGCGAAGATGGTCTCGAAGGCCATCAAGAGCGCGCAGACACAGGTCGAGCAGCAGAACTTCGAGATCCGCAAGAACGTCCTGAAGTACGACGAGGTGATGAACCAGCAGCGCACCGTCATCTACGACGAACGCCGCCGCATCCTCCGCGGGGAGGACCTCGAGGGCCAGGTCGAGCACATGATCGCGGACGTCGTCACCGCGTACGTCGACGGCGCCACCGCCGAGGGCTACGTCGAGGACTGGGACCTCGAGCAGCTGTGGACGGCGCTGAAGACCCTCTATCCGGTGGGTATCGACCACAAGGAACTCACCGTCTCTACGAACGGCGAGCCCGCGGACCTCAGCCGCGAGGAACTGCGCGAGGCCCTGCTGGAGGACGCGCACGCCGCGTACGCCCGCCGCGAGGCGGACATCGACGCCGTCGCCGGCGAGGGCGGCATGCGCGAGCTCGAGCGCCGTGTCCTGCTGTCGGTGCTCGACCGCAAGTGGCGCGAGCACCTCTACGAGATGGACTACCTCAAGGAGGGCATCGGCCTGCGGGCGATGGCGCAGCGCGACCCGCTCGTCGAGTACCAGCGCGAGGGCTACGACATGTTCATCGGCATGCTCGAGGGCCTGAAGGAGGAGTCCGTCGGATTCCTGTTCAACCTGCAGGTCGAGGCGGCGCAGCCGCAGCCGGCCCCGGGCGTCAGCGTCAGCGCCGCGTCCGCGGCCGTCGCGGCGCAGGCCGCCCCCAGCCTGGCGAAGCCCGCTCCCGCCCCGGCATCTCCCGCGCCCGCGCCTGCTCCCGCGCCCGCTCCTGCTCCTGCTCCCGCGCCGGCGACGTTGCGCGCGAAGGGGCTCGACGAGGACGAGGAGCGCAACCTCACCTACACCGGGCCGGCCGAGGACGGCAGTGCCCAGGTGCGGCGCAGCCCCGCGACATCGTCGCCGGCCGCGTCCGCACCCGGGACGACGGGCACCCGCCGGCAGCGCCGGGAGGCGGCACGTAAGCAGGCCAAGGCGGAGCGCCGGCGCTGACGACCCGGTCCGGGCCGGAGGGTGCCGGCCCAACCACGTCGCTCGGTCAGCCCAGCCACACGGTGGTGAGCAGCCAGCCGTGCGGCGTCCGGCGTGTCGTGGGGTGGCGCGAGATCCGGCCGGCCAGCGCGAACACGCGGTGGCCGCGGCCGTAGGAGCCGAACAACTCGGCGGTGTCGGCGTCGACCGCGCGCAGCCGGGTCCGCAGCAGCACTGCGGTCCCCGTGTCGCCCGACTTCGCCACGGCGGCGACGGTCGCGTGCAGCGACGAATGCAGCACCGCGGCGAGCTGAGTCTCCGGGCGGCGCCGGTCGGCCACCTCGAGGATCAACCGGGCCGCGAGGTCGGCGAACCGTCGCGCTGCCGGATCCACCTCCGGCAGCGGCCGGCCGGCCGGCGGCGCCGAGGTGCGCACCGAGCGGCCGTCGTGCGGGGTGAGGCGGCGCCGCGCGTGCCGGCGATGCGGTCCGGCCGGGCAGCAGCGCTGCACCGGCGGCTCGAACGGAACGATGCGCCGGACGTAAGGGGCGTCGTGCGGAGATGTCATCGATTCTCCCGGTCCAGGGGGCGAGGTCGGCGCGGAACGGCCGACGCCCGGTGAGCGGACCCCGGGAGAGGACGGAGCCGCGGGTCATGGTGCCACATCCGCGCCGAGGAGGCACGAGCATCGCGGGCCCGGTGGCGCCGCGTCGTTCGGGCTGTTGCATCGCCGAACCGGTGCTCGCGAACTAGGGTGAGGCGATGCGTGGACTCGTGCTCGATTTCGGTGGGGTGCTCGCGGGCCCCGGCACGGACGCGGCCGCGCTCGGTGGGGTGCTCGCCGAGGTGCGCCGACGTGGCGTGCGCACCGCGATCCTCAGCAACGATCCGGGTGGTCCCGCGGCCGGTCCACTGCGCGATCTCGGGAGCGGCCGGCTGGTGGACGAGGTGGTGCTGTCCGGAGACGTGGGCACCGCCAAACCGGACCCGCGCAGCTACCTGCTGGTGGCCCGGCGTCTCGGGCTCGAACCGTCGGCGTGCGTGTTCGTCGACGACCTGCGGGTGAACGTGGACGGTGCGGTCGCGACGGGGATGGTCGGCGTGCATCATGCCGATGCCGCCGAGGTGGTGGCGGAATTGACGGTGCTGTTCGGCCTCGGCGAGTCGTCGCGGGCCGGGGCGGCGCCGCGGGACGAGGGGGATGTCGGGCGATGACCAACCGGATGTCGGCTCAGGACGCGTCGTTCTACTTTCTGGAGACGAGCAATACGCCGATGCACATCGGCTCGCTCGCCATCCTGGAGCAGCCGCGCGGTGGGCTCGACTACGAGGACGTGCTGCGGCTGGTGGAGCGACGTCTCGCGGCGGTGCCGCGGTACCGGCAGAAGGCCCGCGAGGTCGCACTCGGCCTGGCGCGGCCCGTGTGGGTCGACGACCGCGACTTCGACATCACCTACCACGTGCGGCGCTCGGCATTGCCGCGGCCCGGCTCCGAGGCGCAGTTGCACGACCTGTTGGCCCGGCTGATCTCCCGTCCTCTCGATCGTTCGCGCCCGCTGTGGGAGATGTATCTCGTCGAGGGTCTGGCCGGCGACCGGTGCGCCCTGTTCACCAAGACCCACTCGGCGCTGGTGGACGGCGAGCAGGCGCTCGAGATCGGGCAGGTGCTCTTCGAGCCCACCGAGACTCCCCGGGTGGATCCGGAGGAGCTGTGGATGCCGGAGCCGGAGCCGAGCGACTCGGCGCTGGTGCTCGGCGCGCTCGCGGAGCTGGTGGCCCGCCCCGGCGAGGCCGTGTCGGGGTTGCGGGCGGCCGTCGGCGACCTGGCCGCCACCGCCGGCGAGGCGCTGGATGTGGTGGGCCGGCTGGCACGCACCGCCGCCCAGTCCGCGCCCGGCAGCCCCCTGAATGCCTCGATCTCCCGCAACCGCCGGTTCGCGGTGGTCAAGGCCGATCTCGAGCTGTACCGGAAGATCCGGGCCCGCTACGGCTGCACCATCAACGACGTCGTGCTGGCGGTGATCGCGGGGGCGCTGCGGTACTGGCTGCTCTCACGCGGGGAACCGCTGACGGAGGCGACGGTGGTGCGGGCGATGGTGCCGATGTCGGTGTACACGCAGGACCCGGATGCTCCCGACGAGGGTGGGGACGTGTCCGCGGCGGGGCCGCGCGGGGAGGTCTCGACCTTCCTGGTGGACCTTCCGGTGGGTGAACCGAACGCGGTCGTCCGCCTGTCCCACATCTCGCACGCGGGGGAGGCCTACTCGCGGCAGGGCCGGCGGGTGCCGGCGCGGTCGATGATGCGGCTGTCCGGGTTCGCGCCCGCGACCATGCATGCGGTCGGGGCGCGTGTCGCGAGCGGCTTCTCCCAGCGCATGTTCAACCTGATGATCACGAACGCACCGGGTCCGCAGCATCCCCTCTACCTCGCCGGGGCACGGGTGCTCGAGATGTACCCGATCTCGCCCCTGCTGAAGAACCAGGCCCTGAGCGTCGCGTTGACGTCGTACGACGGCAACGTCTACTACGGTCTGAATGCGGACCGCGACGCCATGCCCGATGTGGAGGTGCTGACGTCGCTGCTGCACGAGTCGCTCGAGGAGTTGTTGGATGCCAGTAGGTGAGTTGTGACACGGGTGTACGTACCGGCCACGATCGAGACGTTGAAGGGGCTGGTCGCCGACGGCGAGTTCGAGGCGGTGAGCCGCACCGCGTTCGCGGTCACCCCCGCCTTGCGGGAGGCGTACACGTCCGGCGACGACGAGGAGCTCGCCGAGGTCGCGATGGCCGAGGCGGCCCGCGCCTCGTTGCGGTTGCTCGCCGGCCGCGCCGACGGCGACCCGGCCCCCGAGTTCGGCCTGCGCCGGGTGGTGGTGGCCGCGGATGTCGACGGGGTGACCCTGCGTCCGGATCTCGACGATGCGGTGGTCCGGCTGTCCGGACCGGTGCCTCTGTCCGCGGTCGCGTCGGTGCACGTGGACCTCGCCGCCGCGGAGCCGGACATCGCCCGTGCCCTACCGGTCGTGGACGCGGCCGACCTCGGCGACGAAGAGGCGGAGTTCGTGCTGGGCGACGCCGAGGACCACGAACTCGCCTGGTACGCCACCCAGGAACTGCAGTTCCTGGTCGAGCTGCTCTGAGCCGCTCCCGGCCACGAGTGTGACGGCTGTCTCGCCGCAACCTACGCCTCCGTAGGAAACTGGTAACCTACGGAGGCGTAGCCCCTGGACGAGGAGAAGTGATCGGATGGGTCTGAAGGACTGGATCGAGCGGCCGGCGGCGCATGTCGCGACGAAGGACCGATCCGTGTCGAACCTCCTGCGCGGCGCGGCCGCGCGGTTGACGACACCGCTCCTGCCCGACGACTACCTGCACCTTGCGAACCCGCTGTGGTCGGCGCGCGAGCTGCGCGGCCGCATCGTCGAGGTCCGCCGCGAGACCGCCGATTCCGCGACGCTCGTCATCAAGCCCGGCTGGGGCTTCGACTTCGGGTACGCGCCGGGCCAGTACATCGGCATCGGGCTGCACGTCGACGGCCGCTGGCACTGGCGTTCGTACTCGCTGACCTCGTCGCCCACCTGGGACCGCAAGCTCATCTCGATCACCGTCAAGGCCATGGCCGACGGTTTCCTCTCGAGTCACCTCGTGAGCGGCGTGCCCGCGGGCACGATCGTGCGGCTCGCCGCACCCAAGGGCGAGTTCGTCCTGTCCGACCCCCCGCCGGCGAAGATCCTCTTCCTCACCGCGGGCAGCGGGATCACCCCGATCATGTCGATGCTGCGCACCCTCGACCGCCGGTCGCTGCAGGCGCATGCCGAACTGCCCGACGTCGTGCATGTGCACTCGGCGCCCACCGCCCCCGAGGTGATGTTCGCCGACGAGATCGCCCGCTTCGGCGCGGACCACGAGCAGTACCGCCCGTACGTGCGGCTGACGCGGGAGCAGGGCAAGTTCGCCCTCGCCGAGCTGGACACGGTGTGCCCGGACTGGCGGGAGCGCCAGGTGTGGGCGTGTGGCCCGCAGGCGATGCTCGACGACATGGAGCGGTTCTGGGACGCCGCGGGCCTGCCGGAGCAGCTCCATCTGGAACGCTTCGCCGTCACCCGGGCGGACACCTCCGGCGCCGGCGGCACGGTGACCTTCGCCAAGTCGGGCAAGACCGTCACCGTCGACGGTGCGACGACCCTGCTCGAGGCGGGTGAGAGCGCCGGCGCCCTGATGCCGTTCGGCTGCCGGATGGGAATCTGTCAGACTTGTGTGGTGCCCCTGGAGAAGGGACACGTCGTCGATCTTCGGTCCGGCAAGGAACACGCCGAGGGGGAGCGGGTGCAGACCTGCATCTCCGCGGCTGCCGGAGACTGCACGCTCGGCGCCTGACACACACTACCGACCCGTACCAGGGGGAAGGACCCCGGTGGCAATCACCGACATCACCGAGTTCGCGCACCTCACCGACGCGGACATCGAGGAACTCGGCCGCGAGTTCGACGCGATCCGTCGCGACATCGAGGACGCCCGGGGGCTGCGCGACGCCCGCTACATCCGCAACACGATCCGGCTGCAACGCGTGCTCGAGATCGGCGGCCGGGCGGCGCTGTTCGGCAGCCGCCGGCGTCCGCTGTGGCTGCTCGGCACCGGCCTGCTCTCCCTGTCGAAGATCATCGAGAACATGGAGCTCGGGCACAACGTGATGCACGGGCAGTGGGACTGGATGAACGACCCGGAGATCCACTCGACGTCGTGGGAATGGGACCAGACGGGTCCGTCGCAGCACTGGAAGCGCGCCCACAACTACGCGCACCACACCTATACGAACATCGTCGGCATGGACGACGACGTGGGATTCGGCATCCTGCGGATGACGCGCGACGAGAAGTGGCGGCCGATCAACCTGCTGCAGCCCGCGGCCAACCTGCTCCTGGCGGCCACCTTCGAGTGGGGCATCGCGCTGCACGACCTCGGGGCCGAGAAGAAGGCCTGCGGCGTGCCGCCGGGGCAGCGGAACTCCCAGCCCACCAAGGACTTTGCCCGGAAGATCGCACGGCAGCTGGGCAAGGACCTGGTGCTGTTCCCGGCAATGACGGGCCGGGCGTGGCGCAGCACGATCACCGCGAACCTCACGGCCAACCTGGTGCGGAACCTGTGGGCGTACGTGGTGATCTTCTGCGGCCACTTTCCCGACGGCGCCGAGAAGTTCACCGTGGCGCAGTACGAGAACGAGACGCAGGGGCAGTGGTACCTGCGGCAGCTGCTCGGTAGTGCCAACATCGATGCCGGGCCCGTGATGGCCTTCATGACCGGCAACCTGAGCTACCAGATCGAGCACCACCTGTTCCCGGACCTGCCCAGCAACCGCTACCCGGAGATCGCGGAGCGGGTGCGCACGCTGTGTGCGAAGTACGACCTGCCGTACACGAGCGGTCCGCTCGGCAAGCAGTACCTGCTGGCGCTGCGCACGATCCACAAGCTGGCATTGCCGGACGCGTGGTTGCGGGCGACGTCGGACGACGCCCCGGAGACCTCCTCCGAGCGCAAGTTCCGGCGCCCTGATCTGCCGCGGGTGCGGTCGGTGGGGGAGCGTCGCGAGGGGCTGGCGACCGCGCTGCGGACACTGCGCGCCGCCAAGCGCGCCGCACGGCGGAAGTGATCTGCCGCACAACCTACATCCCCGTAACCTACGGACTCGTAACCTACGGTACGGTAGGCGCATGGCCATTTCGGACATCAAGGAGTACGCGCACCTCACGGAGGCGGACATCGAGGCCCTCGGCCGAGAGCTCGACGCCATCCGGCGAGACATCGAGGACTCCCGCGGCGAACGCGACGCCCGCTACGTCCGCAACACGATCCGGCTGCAGCGCAGCCTGGAACTGGGCGGGCGCGCGGTTCTGCTCGGCAGCCGCCGGCGTCCGCTGTGGCTGCTCGGTGCGGGCATGCTCGGCGTCTCGAAGATCATCGAGAACATGGAGCTCGGGCACAATGTGATGCACGGGCAGTGGGACTGGATGAACGATCCCGAGGTTCACTCCGCCAGCTGGGAGTGGGACAACGCCGACCCTTCCGCGCACTGGAAGCAGACCCACAACTACCTGCACCACAAGTACACCAACATCCTCGGCATGGACGACGACGTGGGATACGGCCTGCTGCGGGTCACGCGGGACCAGCGCTGGCAGCCGTTCAACTACGGCAACATCGTCTACAACGCGCTGCTCGCCCTGCTGTTCCAGTACGGCGTCGCGGTCCAGCATCTCGAGCTCGGCAAGGTGGCCAAGGGCCGCGACGACCGCGCCGAGACCAAGCGCAAGCTGCGCGAGGTGGGGGACAAGATCGGTCGCCAGATCGTCAAGGACTACGTGGTCTACCCGGCACTGACGGGCCGGGCCTGGAAGTCCACGCTCACGGCGAACATGACGGCGAACGTCATCCGGAACCTGTGGACCAACGCGGTCATCTTCTGCGGGCACTTCCCCGACGGCGCCGAGAAGTTCACCAAGGCCGACGTCGACAACGAGACACAGGCGCAGTGGTATCTGCGGCAGATGCTCGGTAGCGCCAACATCTCCGGCGGCCCCGTCATGGACTTCATGACCGGCAACCTGAGCTACCAGATCGAGCACCACCTGTTCCCGGACCTGCCGTCCAACCGGTACGCCGAGATCGCGGTGAAGGTCCGGCAGCTGTGCGACAAGTACGACCTGCCGTACACCACCGGCCCGCTCGCGGTGCAGTACTTCAAGTCGTGGCGCACCATCGCCAAGCTGTCGCTGCCGAACAAGTACCTCGCGGACACCCCGGACGCCGCTCCCGAAACCGCCTCCGAACGCGGCTTCGGCGGCACCGCCGTGGTGGACCCCGCGACCGGCCGGCGGAGCGGACTGGCCACCACGATCCGCGAGAACCGTCGGGTCCGCGGCGTGCGCCGCCTCCTGGGCATGCGCTGATCCCGAGCCCCCGTCGCCATCGAGCGCCCGGCGTCCCCGTGACGCCGGGCGCTCGGCGTCACGGGCGGTATTTCCAGCTCTCGGTCACCAGGTCTCGTTCGCGGCGATCGCGGTCAACAGAGCCCGCACCGCCATCGCGCGGCGCCAAGACTTGCCCTTGAGTTCGTCGAGCGCGCACTCGGGATCCGCAGGCGGGCCGAGGTGGGTACAGCCGCGGGGGCAGGCCTCCACCGCCTCGGCGAGATCCGAGAAGGCGGCGATGACGTTGTCGGCGCCGATGTGTGCGAGTCCGAACGACCTGATCCCGGGCGTGTCGATCACCCAGCCACCGCCCGGCAGCGGCAGCGCCACCGACTGCGTGGAGGTGTGCCGGCCCTTCCCGACGCCCGAGACCGCCCCGATAGCCCGGTCCGCATCCGGGACGAGTCTGTTGACGAGCGTCGACTTCCCGACGCCGGAGTGGCCGATCAGGGCCGTCACCTTGCCGGTGAGCATCTCGCGGAGTTCCGTCAGGTCGCGATCCTGCCCGGCCAGCATCACACGCACGTCCAGGTCGGCGAACTGCGCGGTGAACTCGGCCGGATCGGCGAGATCGCTCTTGGTCAGGCACAGCACCGGGTCGAGACCGCCCGCGTACGCGGCGACCATGGACCGCTCGACCAGCCCGGTCCGCGGCGGCGGATCGGCCAGCGCGACGACGATCAGCAGCTGCTCCGCGTTGGCCACGACGATCCGCTCGAACGGGTCGGTGTCATCGGCGGTGCGGCGCAGCACCGTGGTGCGCTCGTGTACCCGCACGATCCGCGCCAGGGTGTCGGGCCGCCCCGACAGGTCCCCGACCACGGCGACCCGGTCGCCGACCACGACGGGGGTGCGGCCGAGCTCCCGGGCTCGCATCGCCACCACCGGCCGCGCCGGGTCACCGCCCAGCACGCAGCCCCACCGGCCGCGGTCGACCGAGACCACCATCGCCTCGGCGGCGTCGAGGTGGGCCGGCCGGTCCTTCGTGCGCGGACGCGAGCCCTTGCCCGGACGGATCCGGACATCGGACTCGTCGTAGGTTCGCCGGCTCAGGAGCGCGCTCCCGTCAGCATCCCGGCCCACAGCTCGGGGAAGTTCGGCAGGGTCTTGGCGGTCGTGCCGATGTCTTCGACCTCGACCCCGTCGACCACGAGGCCCACGATCGCGCCCGCCGTGGCCATCCGGTGATCCGCGTACGAATGCCAGCGTCCGCCGTGCAGCGGCGCGGGCACGATGTACAGGCCGTCGGCGGTCTCGGTCGCGGCGCCGCCGAGCTTGCCGAGCTCCGTGGCCAGGGCAGCCAGGCGGTCCGTCTCGTGCCCGCGCAGGTGCGCGATGCCCCGCAACGTGGACGGGGTCGTCGCCAGCGCCGCGAGCGCTGCGACGGTGGGGGCGAGCTCGCCCACGTCGTGCAGGTCGATGTCGAGGCCGCGCAGACGTTCCGGGCCGCACACGGTGAGCGTGCCGCCGGACAGGGCGACGTCGGCTCCCATCTGCTGGAGGATGCCGCGGATCGCGTCGCCGGCCTGGGTGGTGCGCTGCGGCCACCGCGGCACCGCCACCGTGCCGCCCGTGACGGCCGCGGCCGCCAGGAACGGGGTCGCGTTGGACAGGTCCGGCTCGACCACCCGGTTCACCGCGCGGATCGGGCCCGGCGCGACCCGCCAGGTGTCGGGCACGGTGGTGTCCACCGTCACCCCGGACTCGCGCAGCATCTCGACGGTCATGTCGATGTGCGGCATGGACGGCACGGCCGCCCCGGTGTGCCGGACCGTGACGCCCTCGTCGAACGCCGCGGCGGACAGCAGCAGCCCCGAGACGAACTGCGACGAGCCGGACGCGTCGATGGTGACGATGCCGCCGCGCAGGGAACCGCGCCCGTGCACGGTGAAGGGCAGGGTGTCGCCGTCGACGCCGGCGCCGAGCGAGCGCAGGGCCTCGAGTACCGTGCCCATCGGCCGCGTGCGTGCCTGCTCGTCGCCGTCGAAGAAGACGTCGCCGTCGGCCAGCGCCGCGACGGGCGGCACGAATCGCATCACCGTGCCGGCCAGGCCGCAGTCCACCCGGGCGCCGTGCAGCCGGCCGGGGGTGATGTGCAGGGTGGTGCCGTCGTCGCGGTCGTCGATCGTCGCGCCGAGTCCGCGCAGGGCGCCGATCATCAGGTCGGTGTCGCGGCTGCGCAGCGCGCCGGTCACGGTCGACGGGCCGTCCGCGAGCGCGGCGAGGATCAGGGCGCGGTTGGTGATCGACTTGGACCCGGGCAGCGTGACGGAACTGTCGACGGGTGACTCGGCTCGGGGCGCACTCCACGGATTCACCCGTCCATCTTCGCCCATCCGCGCGCGGCGGCCATACCTGCCACACTTCGAAGCCATGTGCGGCAGGTATGCGGTGACGGCGGATCCGGCGACTCTCGCGACGGAACTCGACGCGATCGACGAGACCGGCGCGGTGGATCTCCCGCCGAACCACAACGTCGCGCCCACCACCGCGGTTCTCACCGAGGTGGCGCGACGCGAGCACACCGACGACCGGCCGACGCGGCGGCTCCGGCGGCGCGAACGGTGGGACGCCTGGCTCGCCCCGGCCCCGCCCGCCGCCGAGCAGCTCACCCTGCTCTGACGCCCGGCGCCGAATCAGGCCCCGGTGGTGATCGGCGCCACCACCGCGCCCGCGAGCCGCACCAGGTCCGCCGGCGCGAGTTCGATCTCGAGGCCGCGGCGTCCGGCGCTGCACAGGACCCGATCCCACCGTTGCGCGGAGGCGTCGACGGCGGTGCGCAGCCGGCTGCGCTGGCCCAGCGGTGAGATTCCCCCCAGAACGTAGCCGGTGGCGCGCTCGGCGTCGCTGCGCTCGGCCATGACCGCCCTGCCGCCCCCGAGGGCGGCCGCGGCCGCCTTGAGCGAGAGGGTGGCCGGGACGGGGATCACCGCCACCGCGAGCTTGCCGTCGGAGAGCTTGATCACCAGGGTCTTGAAGATCTGCTCCGGGGCCACCCCGAGCCGCTGCCCGAGGGCCTCGACGGCCTCGGAGCCGAAGGAGCCGGCCCGCGGGTCGTGCAGGTACTCGTGGACGCGGTGGGCGACGTTCTCGCGGAGCAGCAGCTTCGTCGCGGGAGTGGAGGTCGAGGCCATGCGCGCCAATGTAGGGAACCGCGCCGATGTAGGGAACAAGGGCCGGGCCTGTCGTGTTGATTCCGGGTGGCCGTCCCGATCGGCGTGGCCGGTGACCGAGAGCGAGGGAGTACCGCGTGCCTGTGCTGTGCCCGCCCCGACCGGTAGCCTTCACGGATACGGCAAGTGAAGGGATCGGTGTGGTCGAGGAGTCTGGTGCGGAACTGGCCGAACGGTTCGAGCGGGATGCACTGCCCCTGCTCGATCAGCTCTACGGCGCGGCCCTGCGGATGACCCGCAACCCCGCGGACGCCGAGGATCTGGTTCAGGAGACGTATATCAAGGCGTTCTCCGCCTTCTCCTCGTTCAAGGAGGGCACCAACCTCAAGGCGTGGCTGTACCGCATCCTGACGAACACCTACATCAACTCCTACCGCAAGAAGCAGCGCCAGCCCGCGCAGTACCCGACGGAGGAGATCACCGACTGGCAGCTCGCGGCGACCGCCGAGCACAGCTCCACCGGTCTGCGGTCGGCCGAGGTCGAGGCGCTCGACGCGCTTCCCGACGACGACGTCAAAGCCGCGCTGCAGGAGCTGCCCGAGGAGTTCCGGATGGCGGTGTACTACGCCGACGTCGAGGGCTTCCCGTACAAGGAGATCGCGGAGATCATGGGCACCCCCATCGGCACGGTGATGTCGCGGCTGCACCGCGGCCGCAAGCAGTTGCGCGGCCTGCTGGCCGACGTCGCGCGGGAACGGGGATTCAACCGGAGCGGAGCCGTCGACGCGGCCGTCGGAGACGGTGCGGACAAGAAGGAGGTTTCGAGGTGAGCGAGTCGGCCGACTTCGATCAGCTCGACTGTTCCGCGGTGATCGCGGACGTCTACCTGCTGCTCGACAGCGAGTGCGACGATCGGTCGCGCGAGCGCCTGCAGCGGCATCTCGACGACTGCGGGTCCTGCCTCGAGGCGTACGGGCTCGAGTCCCAGCTCAAGTCCCTCCTCAGCCGCAAATGCGGCGGCGAGCACGCTCCGGAGGGCCTCCGGGAGCGGCTGCTGATAGAAATCCGGCGGACCGTCGTCGTGACGACGACCCGCGCCGACGTCCGGGATTGAGCCACGAACGCGTGAGGGGGCCGGAAGCAGCTGCTTTCCGGCCCCCTCACGCGTGTGCGCGCGCCTCAGGCGTTGGGACGCTTGCCGTGGTTGGCGGCGTTGCCCTTGCGGCTGCGCTTCTTGCGGCCTCGCTTACCCATGGTCCGATCTCCTTTCTGGTTCATTACAGTGTTTCACGTGTGGTCCGGTGGCCCTGAAACCAGGGCCACCGTCTTCTTCGTGGAATGAGGTGCCCGATGGCCGAGGACGTGCGCGCCGAGATGGTCTCCACCGTGTTCGAGGTGGTCGTGCAGGAGGGGGATGTCGTCGCCGAAGGCGACACGCTGGTGATCCTGGAGTCCATGAAGATGGAGATCCCGGTGCTCGCCGAGAGGTCGGGCACCGTGACATCGCTGGACGTGGTCGTCGGCGACGTCGTCCAGCAGGGCGATCTCATCGCGGTCATCTCCTGAGTCCGCACGTGCCCCCCGTGTCCACCCTCAGTGCCCTCCTCGCCGAGCACACCGACCTGCCGGGCGGTGCGGTCGATCACCTGCAGCGGGTCGTCGGCGAATGGCAGTTGCTCGCGGACCTGTCCTTCGCGGACGTCCTGTTGTGGGTGAGCGCGGAACCGGGTGGGGTGGTGTGCGTGGCGCAGTGCCGGCCCACCACCGCCTCGACCGTGCTGCCCGAGGACATGGTGGGTTCGGTGGTCTCCGAACGCGAGCACCCGCACGTGCTGCGGGCCCTCGAGACCGGAGTGGTCGTCTCCGCGGACTCGCGGCCCAGCCACGTCGCGCCGCTGCGCCGTCAGGCCGTGCCGGTCCGCTGGGACGGGCAGGTCATCGCGGTCCTGAGCCGCGACGCGGCGACCGTGGCGCGACGCACCAAGAGTGCCCTCGAGACCGCCTACCTCGAATGCGCCGACGCCTTGTTCACGATGATCTGCGAAGGCACCTTCCCGAATCCGGAATCCCGATCCGACACCAAGTCCAGTCCGCGCGCCGGGGACGGCTTCATCCGCCTCGACCGCTCCGGACGGGTGGTGTACGCGAGCCCGAACGCCCTGTCCGCCTATCACCGGATGGGCCTGAACTCGGACCTGCTCGGCCAGAACCTGATCGAGACGACGCGCGCGCTGGTGACCGATCCGTTCGAGAGCGAGGACGTCGAGACATACCTGCGCGGAGCGGTGCACGGCAAGCTGGGTCGGCCCATGGAGATCGAGGCTCGCGGCGCGACGGTCCTGCTGCGCGCGCTGGTGCTCGCGCCCGGCGGCCGGCTCGAGGGCGCTGCGGTGGTCATCCGCGACGTCACCGAGGTCAAGCGGCGCGACCGGGCGTTGCTGAGCAAGGACGCCACGATCCGGGAGATCCACCACCGGGTGAAGAACAACCTGCAGACGGTCGCGGCCCTGCTGCGGCTGCAGGCGCGGCGCACCGGCAATACCGAGGCCCGGCAGGCCCTCGCCGAGGCGGTACGCCGGGTGACGTCGATCGCGCTCGTGCACGAGGCGTTGTCGATGTCGGTGGACGAGGAAGTCGATCTCGACGACGTCGTCGACCGGCTGATCCCCATCGTCGTCGACGTCGCGGCCGTGGGCAGCCAGGTCCGGGTGCGCCGGGAGGGCAGCCTCGGCGTCTTCCCCGCCGAGCGGGCGACACCGCTGGTGATGGTGCTCACCGAGCTCGTGCAGAACTCCGTGGAACACGCCTTCGACCCGGGTGCCTCCGGCACCGTGACGCTGCGCGCCGAGCGGTCGGCCCGCTGGCTCGACGTGGTCGTCCACGACGAGGGCAAGGGACTGCCGGAGGGGTTCGACCTCGGCAGCTCGGACCGCCTGGGCCTGCAGATCGTGCGCACCCTCGTCGCCGCGGAACTCGGCGGGACGTTGCGGCTCGAACGGGGCGCACCCACCGGAACCGACGCGCGCCTGCGGGTTCCGCTGGGCCGGGTGACGCTCGGCTGAATCGCCGCGTCCCGGCCGGGACGGGTGAGAGTGCCTCCGGACGCAGGAAGGCCCGGCACCGAAGCGGCGCCGGGCCTTCCCGGAACTCTGTGGCGTAGGTCGCGTCAGACCGCGGTGCGCGCCCGGGTACGGGCGTTGCGGCGCTTGAGGGCGCGACGTTCGTCCTCGCTCATGCCGCCCCAGACGCCCGCGTCCTGGCCGGACTCGAGGGCCCACGAGAGGCACTCGGCGGTGACGGGGCAGCGGTTGCACACGAGCTTGGCGTCGGCGATCTGCGCGAGGGCCGGGCCGCTGTTGCCGACGGGGAAGAACAGCTCGGGATCCTCGTCGCGGCAGATGGCCTTGTGGCGCCAGTCCATGCTTCTACTCTCCTTCGATAGTGCTCGTCGCACCGGCTGATCGTGGTGGCAAGTTCATGTGTGCGTCGGCAAGTGTTTCCGCGCGGTTACTTGTGAATGCTTTCACGAACCAGCGTGAAGTCAATAGAAAAAGTCACGACCGTGGGGAAGCTCACGCCGACGGTGGCCCGGGTATTGGGTTCGAACTTCCTTTGTACACCGCGGGAATCGAAAATGTAACCCGGATCACGTATCGGCGTCAGTGCGCCTCGGGCACCGGAGCCACGACGTCGAGTACGGCGGGCACCGACACGAACTCCACTTCGGTGCGAAGGCCCAGGTAGTCGCCGTCCACCTGCAGGCCGATCGGCCGGGAGGACACCGCCTGCACCCGCGCCACATCGTCGACGCGCACCAGGCGACGGGAGTTCGGATCGCCGCGCCGCGCGAGCAGCTGGCGGACCACCCGCAGGCTCGCGAACACTGCCGTCGTCGTCATCGCGAAGACTCCGAGCCCGGTCTCGAACGAGGTGCCCGGGTTGGTGTGCACCGGGCGCTTGTCGAGGTAGGTCCACGGGCTCGAATTGGAGACGAATGCGTAGTACACGCCCGGGATCGGTGGCCGGCCGGGCAGCGTCAACGTCAGCGCGGGTTCGGCGCCCTTCGACTTGAAGAACTGCGTGATCGAATGCGCCACGTAGCGCGCGGTGGTGACCTTCCGCCCGCCCAGCCGGCTCAGGTCGATGGCCTCGCACACCTGCGCGTCGAGCCCGAGCCCCGCATTGAAGACGAACCACCGGCCGTCGCAGTGGCCGAGGCCGATCCGGCGGGTGGTGCGCCGGGCCAGCAGGTCGAGCAACTGCTCGGTCGCCCTCACCGGATCGGCGTCCACGCCCAGCGACCGGGCGAAGACGTTGGCCGAGCCGCCGGGGACCACCGCGAGCAGCGGGAGGGTGGGGTCGGCCACCCGTACCGACGGGGTGCCGAGCAGGCCGTTGACGATCTCGTTGACGGTGCCGTCGCCGCCGTGCGCGACGACGACGTCCATCCCGTCGGCGTGCGCCGAGCGGGCCAGTTCGGCGGCGTGCCCCCGGTGGGTGGTGTGGGCGACGGTGAGGGAGACCCGGTCGGCGAGCGCGCGGGCCAGCCGGTCGCGACCGGCCGGAGTGGTGGTCGTCGCGTTGGGGTTCACGATCAGCAGTGCGCGCACGGAGCATCAGCCTAAGTGGTCTCGTACGGGTCCACTACGCTGGCCGGGTGTCCACCGAGTCGCCACGCAGCACCGTTCCGTCGACCGTTCGAGCCGCGGGTGGTCTCGTCGTCCTCGAAGGCGTGATCGCCATCGGCTTCGCTGTGGTCTCCGTGGTCCGGGCCCTCGCGGGCGGGCACGACCAGACGGTGGGCAACGGTTACGGCCTCGCGCTGTGGCTGGGGATCCTGTTCGGCGGCGTGCTCGCAGCCGGGATCGCGCTGTTGCGGGGCAAGCGCTGGGGGCGGGCCGTGGCGATCGTCGCCCAGCTGCTGCTGCTGCCGGTCGCCTGGTCGCTGCTGACGGACTCCCACCAGGTCGTGCTCGGCATTCTGCTCGCCCTGGTCGTGGTGCCGGCGCTGGTGCTGCTGTTCAGCCCGCCGACGACGCGCTGGCTGGCGCAGGACTACGCCCCGGACGCCGACGACGTGGCCTGATCTCCGCCGAGCGCGGCGAGGGCCTGCCCGCTGAGGCGGAAGGTGGTCCACTCGTCCTGCGGGACGGCGCCGAGCGAGCGGTAGAACCCGATCGACGGCGTGTTCCAGTCCAGCACCGACCAGCTCAGGCGGCTGTAGCCGCGGTCGACGCATTCGCGGGCCAGCGCCGCGAGCAGGGCGCGGCCGTGGCCGTGGCCCCGGTGCTCGGGCCGGACGTACAGGTCCTCGAGGTAGATGCCGTGCACCCCGTCCCAGGTGGAGAAGTTGCGGAACCACAGCGCCATGCCCACCACCGTTCCGTGCGCGTCCTCTGCGACGTGGGCGAACGCGGCGGCGTCCCTGCCGAACAACGCCGTGTGCAGCTGCTCGGGCACGACGGTGCACCCGTCGCGGGCCTTCTCGTACTCGGCCAGCTCGTAGACGAGGGCGGTGAGGGCGTCGACGTCGGCGGGACGGGCGCGGCGGATCACGATCGGGGGCCTTTCGTGGGGATCGGCGACCCGCCGGACGGCGAAAGTCGCGGTCGATTCTCGCGTTCGGACGACTTTTGGGCGAGGATCATTCCGTGACAACGGTACTTGCGGTGGCAAATCAGAAGGGTGGCGTCGCGAAGACGACCACCGTCGCGTCTCTGGCGGCCGCCCTGGCCGGGTTGGGGCAGCGGGTGCTCGTCGTCGACCTGGACCCGCAGGGATGCCTGACGTTCTCGCTCGGGCACAACCCCGACCGGCTCGAACGTTCGGTGCACGACGTGCTGGTGGGGGCGGCGGAGGCGAAGGAGGTTCTGCTCGACACCGACGAGGGCTTCACGTTGCTGCCCGCGACGATCGACCTCGCCGGCGCCGAGGCGCTGCTGCTGATGCGGCCGGGGCGGGAGTTCACCCTCCGGCGGGCGCTGGCCCCACTGCTCGACAGTTTCGACGTCGTCGTGATCGACTGCCCGCCGTCGCTGGGCGTGCTCACGCTCAACGGCCTGACCGCCGCACAGTCCGTGCTCGTGCCCCTGCAGTGCGAGACCCTCGCACACCGCGGCGTGGGGCAACTGCTGCGTACCGTCGCCGAGGTCAAGCAGATCACCAACCCCGACCTCGAACTCCTCGGTGCCCTGCCGACGCTCTACGACGCCCGCACGACACACAGCCGCGACGTGCTCGCCGACGTCGCCGACCGGTACGACATGCCGGTGCTCGCGCCGCCGATCCCGCGCACCGTGCGCTTTGCGGAGGCGTCGGCGTCGGGAGCGTCGGTGCTCGCCGGCCGGAAGAACAAGGGCGCCGAGGCCTACCGCGAGCTGGCCGAGCACCTGCTCGCCCACTGGCGCGACGGCAAGAAGCTGGTCACCTTCACGTCGTGAGGCGCGCGGTGAGTTCCTCGGGGCTCACCGCAGCACCACGACCAGCGGCCCGCGCTGCTCGAGCACCGAACTCCCGGCGACCGCCACGTTCACCACCGCCGCCTCGTCGCGCACGACCGGAATCCGGTCCTGCACCGCCCCGGTGGCAGGCTCGACCACCGCGAGGGCGTCGCGCACCGGCATCAGCAGCGCTCCGGCCATGGCGGCGCCGGTGCCCGTCGTCCCGGGCAGCGTCCACCGCGGCACCAGGTCGTCGCCGCCGAGGGCGACGGTCTCCGTGCCCGACCACCATGTGAGGAACGAACCCTGCACCGCGGCGGGGAACACCGCTTCCGGCGTCGCCGCGGCCGCCAGCGGGTGCCGGGCGGTCAGCGTGCCGGCGGCGTCGTACACGGCGAGCACGGGCCCGGAGGAGGCAGTGGGCGGCAGGTACAGCACCGTGCGCTCCCCGGTCACCGCGACGACGCGCGTACCTGCGTCGTCCGGCCCCAGTTCCGGCAGCACCGACGAGGCGATCTCCGTCGGTTGGGAGTCCGCCTCCGGGGTCGTCTCGAGCAGCGTCAACCGGTCCGCCTCTTCGCCCGGGCAGCGTTCGACGACCGCCAACCGGGTGTTGCTCGCCGCGGCCGAGCGCAGCGTGCACCCGTTGCGGGGTTGCGCCCCCGGCACGACGGGCGCGTCCACGCGCCCGTACTCGAGCGTGCGCACGAGATCCGACCGCCACAGTTCGAGGCGGGTCTCGCCCCGCGAGATCACGTGGGTGTCGGCGGCGGTGAGGGTCACTGCGTCGTCGGCGTCGCTCGAACGCTGCGCCCCCCGCATCCCCGAATCGGGGACCAGCTGGGTCACCTGGCTGCATCCCCGCTGGTCGCGGTACACCGCGACGGCGGTGCGCCAGTTCTCCACGACGCCGCACAACGGCATGTCGCGGCCGTAACGCCACAGCTCGGCGCCCGAGTCGAGGGCGCGGCCGATGACCGTGCCGCCGTCGCCGGTGACCACGACACCTCCGACCGCGATCGGACGGGACGTCGCGCCGCTGGGCGCGCGCCACGCCTCCGTCAGGGTCGACGGCACCGCCGTCGCGGACGCCGGCGCCTCGGGTGCCGCGTCGGTCGTGACGGACACGGTGCCGCGCGCGTCCGACCGCAGCCAGACGACGCTCGCCGCCGCGACGACCGCGACGGCGAGCAGGAGAGCTGCGATCAGGTCCGCCCGGGTTCTGCGCTCCGGTGCGAGCATCGCGGCCGGCTACTGGGCAGCCGAAGCCGTGACCGTGTCGCTCTTCGCCGTCGCGGAGGAACCGCCGCGGCGCCGGCGCCGGCGCCGGCGTGCGGGCGCCGCCGTTCCGTCCCCGGAGTCCTCGGCCTGCTCCGACGTGGCGCTCGTGTTCTCGGGCTCGGCGCCGCTGTTCTCGGCACCGCCGGAGTCGGGCCGGCCACCGCGGGTGCGCCGGCGGACCCGGGTGCGCTTGGGTCGTGCCGCGTCCTCGGCGGCCTCTTCGCGGGCGGGCCGCTCCGCGGGCGCCTTGCGGACCGTGCCGGTCGTGCCTTCGGGGATGCCCAGCTCCTCGAACAGGTGCGGCGAGCTCGAGTACGTCTCGACCGGGTCGGACAGGCCGAGGTCGAGGGCCTTGTCGATGAGGTGCCAGCGCGGGATGTCGTCCCAGTCCACCAGGGTGACGGCGATGCCGGTGCGCCCCGCCCGGCCGGTGCGGCCGATGCGGTGGACGTAGGTCTTCTCGTCCTCGGGGCACTGGTAGTTCACGACGTGGGTGACGTCGTCGATGTCGATCCCGCGCGCAGCCACGTCGGTGGCCACGAGCACGTCGATCTTGCCCTTGCGGAACTTGTCGAGGGCCTTCTCCCGGGCGATCTGCCCCAGGTCGCCGTGCACGGCTCCGACGGCGAAGCCGCGCTCGGCGAGCTCGTCGGCGACCTTCTGTGCGGTGCGCTTGGTGCGGGTGAAGATCATCGTGGCGCCCCGGCCCTCGGCCTGCAGCACTCGCGCCACCAGCTCCGCCTTGTCGAGGGCGTGCGCGCGGTAGACGAGCTGGTGGGTGCGCTCGTGCACCGCGGAGGACTCCGGCTCCTCGGCCCGGATGTGCGTCGGGCGCGTGAGGAAGGTGCGGGCGAGCGTGATGATCGGGCCGGGCATCGTCGCCGAGAACAGCATCGTCTGGCGGCGGTCGGGCACCATGCCGAGAATGCGCTCGATGTCCGGGAGGAAGCCGAGGTCGAGCATCTCGTCAGCCTCGTCCATCACCAGGATGCCGATCTTGCCGAGGATCAGGTGACCCTGGTTGGCGAGGTCCAGCAGCCGGCCCGGGGTGCCGACGACGACGTCGACGCCCTTCTTCAGCACGTCGACCTGCGTCTCGTACGGGCGCCCGCCGTAGATGGACAGAACCTTCAGCGGCCCGTCGGCGCCGCGGAGATATTTGGCGGCGTTCTCGAGGTCCTGCGTGACCTGCACGCACAGCTCGCGCGTCGGGACGATCACCAGCGCACGGGGCGTGCCGTCGAGGGCGGTGGTGCCGGACGCGGTGGTGGTGAGGCGGTGCAGCAGCGGGACACCGAACCCGAAGGTCTTGCCCATGCCGGTGCGGGCCTGTCCGATCAGGTCGTCGCCGGCGAGAGCGAGGGGGAGCGTCAGCTCCTGGATGGCGAAGGTGCGCTCGATGCCCATCTCGGCCAGAGCGCGGACGATCTCGTCCCGCACGCCCAGCTCGCCGAACGTGGGCGGGATGTGGGTGGAGTCGAGCTGGGCCGACACCGTGGTTTCGGTGGCGTCGTCTTCGTGGTCGACAGTGATCTTGCTCAGGGGTCTGGCCTTCCTGGTCTCGGCACGCACGCACGAGTGGAGAGGCGACCGGCCTGCGCCTCAGCGAGAGCGACCGGAACGGGCTCTGCGAGGCGCGGCTGCGATCTGCGATCGGGTGCGCGCACATCATCGGTGAAGTCCGCGGGGGCCGGTGGTCGGCGCCTCGAGGCGCGGCCTTCCAGGACCATTGTACCGTGAGCCGCGCCGTCGACGGCTGGGTACTACGCTGTGTCGTCATGGGAGCCGAAACGTCGCCGTCCGCCGCAGAGTCTCGTCCACCCGCCGCCCCGGCGCGCGTCCCGGCCGATCATCCCGGCGTCGCCGAGTTGTTCGCGGTGCTCGCCTACGGTGAGATTTCGGCCTTCTACCGCCTCGCCGACGACGCGCGGATGTCGCCGAGCCTGCAGGGGCGGGTGGCGTTCGCGAGCATGGCCGCCGCGGAGATGAGCCACTTCGAGACGCTGCATGCCGCGCTCACCGCGCGCGGCGTGGAGATCTACACGGCGATGGAGCCCTACCGGCGCGCCCTCGACGCGTACCACGCGTCCACGAACCCCTCGAACTGGCACGAGTCGCTGGTCAAGGCGTACGTCGGCGACGGCATCGCCGCCGACTTCTACCGCGAGATCGCCGGCACCCTCGCCCCCGAGGTGGCGGAGGTCGTGCGGGAGGTCCTCGCCGAGACCGGGCACTCGGAGTTCGTGGTGCACGAGGTGCGCGAGGCGGTGCGGCGCAGCGCCGCCGACAAGGACCGGCTGATGCTGTGGGGACGGCGGCTGCTCGGTGAGGCCATCACCCAGGCGCAGTACGTGATGGCCCAGCGTGAGGACCTCACCGATCTGGTGATCGCCGCGTCCGGTGATCTCACCGACATTGCCGCGTTGTTCGACCGGATGCAGCTCGAGCACGCCGAGCGGATGGCAGTGCTGGGGCTGCACTAGCCTGGGCGGGGACAGCTGTAGAGCCCTGAGAGTTCGGAGGTCGACCGTGGAGGTCAAGATCGGTGTTGCGGACAGTCCCCGCGAGCTCACCGTGATCAGCGAGCAGACGCCCGAAGAGGTCGAGTCGCTCGTGGCGCAAGCCCTGGCCGGCGAGAAGGACGGCGTGCTGACACTCGTCGACGAGAAGGGCCGCAAGCTCATCGTGCAGGCGTCGCGGGTCACCTACGTCGAGATCGGCCCCGCCGACATTCGCAAGGTCGGGTTCGCGGCGACCTAGAAGGACGGCGTCACGACGACAGAAGGGCCGGGGCTGATGCCCCGGCCCTTCTGTCGTCGTGGGCGCAACCATGCCGGCGGGTCACCGCCGTCGGGTCGGCGCCGGCGGGTCACCGCCTGCGCAGCTCCGGCTGCAGCGGCACGTGCGAGAGTCCACCCCAGGCGAGAGCGACCGTGGTGTCGACGGCGTCCTCCTTCGGAATCGGCCGGGCGGCCTCGAGCCAGTAGCGGGCGGTGAACTGGCTGGTGCCGACGAGGCCGACCGCCAGGATGCGCGCCCGGTACGGGTCGAGACCGGAGTCGTGGCTCACCAGGTCGAACACCGCGTCGACGCAGGCCTCGGTGGCCTGCTCCACGCGGTGGGCGACCTGCGGCTCGCCCATCAGGTCCGATTCGAACACCAGCCGGAAACCCTGCGAGTCGTTGTCGACGAAGTCGAAGAACGCCTGCACCGCGGCGCGCACGCGCTGCCTGTTGTCGGTGGTCGACCGCAGGGCCTGGCGGACCCCGGAGATCAGGCTGTCGACGTAGCTCTGCAGCACAGCGCAGTACAGTTCGAGCTTGCCGGGAAAGTGCTGGTACAGCACCGGCTTGCTGACCCCGGCGCACTCGGCGATTTCGTCCATGCCGGCCGCGTGGTATCCGCGGGTGACGAAGACTTCGCTGGCTGCAGCGAGGAGCTGGACCCGGCGCTCGTCCCGCGGCATCCGGGCGCCGCGTCGAGTGCCGGTGCCGTTGCCCGAGCTGGTGGCGCGGCCGGACGATGTCCGGGCTGCGAGTTCGGTCATGTCGCTCCCAATCCGAAAAATTCGTCGAAGTGATGCCTACCACTACGACGTGCAATCGTCTCTGCACGTTACAGGCCGGGGGGCCTCGAGGTGCCGTGCACCCCTACCCACGAGTATCCCAGCCGGAGGCCCACTGTGCGCGGCGCCACATCGGCGTGGCGGCGGTCGGCACCCGCGCTCGGCGACCCGGCACGGCCGGCGACGGCCGTATGAGATTCTGGCAACCGTGACCGACCGAGCAGGAGCCGGCGTGACGGACACACCGCGCCGCCCGGTGCGCAGTCCGCGCCGGACACCCGAGGACCGGACGTCCGACCGGCGACGCACCCGCGCCCCTTCCCACCAGCCCCTGCGAGCTCAGTGGGACCCCGTCTCGGGCGGGGAGAAGGGGTCTCGTCCGCCGCGGCCGGACCGCGGAGTGCGCAGGCAGACCCGGCTCGGCCGGTTCGTCGCGACCTACGGTTGGCGGGCCTACGCCATCCCCGTCCTCGCGGTCCTCACGGTGATCGTCCTGGTGGATGCGCTGCGCACCGGTGGCGACACGCCCGAGGCCACGGCGGCCGGCGACGCGGCGGCCGCACCCGGCGACGTCGTGGGCGTGCCCGCGCCGGTCGCGGACGGTACGTTCCCCGCCGATCTGCCGTCCGGTGCGCTCCCGGACGGCGGGCCGTTCACGGTGGCCGGGGCCGGCACCTGGCGGGTGGTGCCCGGGACCAGCGGTCAGGTCGGCACCGGACGCGTCTACACCTACACCGTGGAGATCGAGGACGGCGTGGACGCCACCGGCTACGGCGGCGACGCGGCGTTCGCCCGGATGGTCGACGAGACCCTGGCCAACCCGAAGAGCTGGACCCTGGATCCGGCGTTCGCGTTCCGTCGCGTCGATCAGGGCGAGCCCGACTTCCGGGTGTCGCTGACGTCCCAGATGACGATCCGGCAGGGCTGCGGGTACGACATCGAACTGGAGGTGTCGTGCTACAACCCGGGCCTGGGCCGGGTCCTGCTCAACGAGCCCCGGTGGGTGCGTGGCGCCGTCGCGTTCCAGGGTGACATCGGCTCCTACCGCCAGTATCAGATCAACCACGAGGTCGGGCACGCCATCGGCTTCGCCGCCCACGAGGGGTGCGGCAGCGACGGGGGCCTCGCGCCGATCATGATGCAGCAGTCCTTCGGCACCGCCAACGACGTCATCGCCGGCCTCGACCCGGAGGGTCTCGTCCCCCGCGACGGGCTCACCTGCAGGTTCAATCCGTGGCCGTATCCGCGGGGTGAGGATGGGACAATCGGGTAACCGCCCGATCGAGCCGGCCGAGGAGCTGTCGTGACCCCACTGCCACCTCCGGTGGATCCCGCTGCACTGCCACCTCTGGTGGAACCCGCTGCACTGCCACCTCTGGTGGAACCCGCTGCGGAGCTGACCCGCGAGGAGGTGGCCCGCTACAGCCGGCACCTGATCATCCCCGGGGTCGGGGTGGTGGGGCAGCGGCGGTTGAAGAACGCGCGGGTGCTGTGCATCGGCGCCGGCGGCCTGGGTTCGCCGGTGCTGCTCTATCTCGCCGCGGCCGGTGTCGGCACCCTCGGCATCGTCGAATTCGACGATGTCGAATCGTCCAACCTGCAACGGCAGGTGATCCACGGGATCGCCGACGTGGGCCGCCCCAAGGGCGAGAGCGCTCGCGACACGATCCGCGGGATCAACGACAACGTGGAGGTGCGGCTGCACCCGGTGCGCCTGGACCCCGGCAACGCCGTCGCACTGTTCGAGCAGTACGACCTGATCCTCGACGGCACCGACAACTTCGCCACCCGTTACCTCGTCAACGACGCCGCGGTCCTCGCCGGCAAGCCGTACGTATGGGGGTCGATCTTCCGGTTCGAGGGACAGGTGTCGGTGTTCTGGGAGGCCGCGCCCGACGGGCGGGGGCTGAACTACCGGGACCTGTACCCGGAGGCGCCCCCGCCCGGGATGGTCCCGTCCTGCGCCGAGGGCGGCGTGCTCGGGGTGCTCTGCGCGTCCGTCGGGTCGATCATGGCCACCGAGGCGGTCAAGCTGATCACCGGCATCGGCGAGTCGCTGCTCGGACGCCTGATGATCTACGACGCTCTCGCGATGAGCTACCGGACGGTGAGGTTGCGCCGCGATCCGGGCCGGGTGCCGGTGACGGAGCTGGTCGACTACGACGCCTTCTGTGGTGTGGTGCCGGACGACGGCGCCGCCCTCGCCGAGTCGACCATCACCCCGACCGAGCTGCGCCGGTTGCTCGAGTCGGACCGGGAGATCGAGCTGATCGACGTGCGCGAGCCGGTCGAGTGGGACATCGTCCACATCGAGGGGGCACGGCTGATCCCGAAGGACCGCATCCTCTCCGGAGAGGCGCTGGCGGAGCTGCCGCAGCACAGGCCGATCGTGCTGCACTGCAAGACGGGGATCCGCTCGGCCGAGGCCCTCGCCGTGCTGAAGAAGGCCGGTTTCGCGGACGCCACGCACCTGCAGGGCGGGGTGCTCGCATGGGCGCAGCAGGTGGACCCCTCACTGCCCGTGTACTGAGGGAACACGGGGAAGATAACGATGCGGGAATGGTGTCCCCGGGTAACGGAGTGCCTTCCCCTGAACGGGGCGGCGCCGACTGTACGGTGTGCCCCGTGAGTCCCCTCGAACCTCCGCAGCACGTGCGCTCGACCTTCGGCCTCCGGGACGTCGAACCGGTCCCGCTCGGGGCGGACTGGGACGGAGGCTGGCGGTGCGGCGACGTGGTGCTCTCGCCGGTCGCCGACCATGCCCGGGCGGCGTGGTCGGCGAAGGTGCGCGAGACCCTCGGGGTCGACGGGGTGCGGCTGGCGCGGCCCGTTCGCTCCACCGACGGCCGCTACGTCGTCTCCGGCTGGCGCGCCGACACCTACATCGTGGGCACCTCCGAACCGCGGCACGACGAGGTGGTGGCCCTGTCGCTGCGGCTGCACGCGGCCACCGCCCAGCTGGAGCGGCCGCGCTTCCTCATGCAGCCGCCCGTGGCGCCGTGGGAGGACGTCGACGTGTTCGTCGCCGCCGACCGCGCGGCGTGGGAGGCGGTGCCCCTGCGCACCGCCCGCGCTGCCGGCGCCCCGGAAACCGTCACCCCCGACGGACGCAAGAGCATCGACCTGATCAACCAGCTCGCGACGCTGCGCAAGCCGGTCCACCTGCCCGATCAGCTCGTGCACGGCGACCTGTTCGGCACCGTGCTCTTCGCCGGCAGCGCCGCGCCCGGCCTGACCGACATCACCCCCTACTGGCGGCCCGCGTCGTGGGCGGCCGGTGTCGCCGTCGTCGACGCGCTGTCGTGGGGCGGGGCCGACGACGAGCTCATCGGCCGGTGGGAGGACCTGCCGGAGTGGCCGCAGATGCTGTTGCGCGCGGTGATGTTCCGGCTCGCCGTGCATGCCCTGCATCCGCGCTCCACGGAGGAGGCGTTCCCGGGGCTGGCACACACCTCGGATCTGGTGCGGCTGCTCGTCTAGCCTTCGCTGCCGCGCAGCTCACCGAACATGGCGAGCGCGGCGGCCGTGGCGCGGCCGGGCTCTCCCGCGACGACGGCGAGCACCAGTTCGCGGTGCTCGTCGTGGAACCCCGCCCCCGTCTCGTCGACGCGGCGCCGGATCGTCTCCTCGATGACGGGCAGCAGCGAGTCGTAGAACTCGAGGTAGACGGCGTTGTGGCTGGCCTCGACGATCGCGCGGTGCAGGGCGACGTCGGCGGCGAGGGCAGCGACCGAACGCGGGTCGGCCCACGCGCGCATCCGCGCGTCGAACAGTTCGGTCAGGTGCACGGCGTCCGCGTCGGTGCGGCGCCGGGCGGCGAGCGCTGCGGCGGTGACGTCCAGCGCCTGCCGCAGTTCGAGCACGTCCTGCTCGTGGGCGTCGGCGAAGTAGGTGCCGAGAGCGCTGCCCACCTCCGAGGTGGCGACGACGTAGGTGCCCGAGCCCTGCCGCCGCTCCAGCAGCCCCGAGTGCACGAGTGCCTGGACGGCTTCGCGCACGGTGTTGCGGCCTGTTCCGGTCAGCTCGGCCAGGGCGGGTTCGGGAGGGATGCGGGTGCCCACCGCCCAGGCGCCGGTGCGGATATGGTCGCGCAACTGCTCGGTGACCTGGGCGATGAGGCTGGTGCGTCGCACGGTACGCATGGGGGTCCTTCCTGCATCCGGAAAACGCCTTCGACGATAGACGTCGGGTCATCCTATGATTTCGCTCGTGGCTGTCACCGGTGCCGGATCCTCGTCCCCGTCCCTCCTGCGGGGACGGCTCCTGGTCTTCGTTGCGATCGTGATGTCCGCGCTCACGCTGCGCCTCGCCGTGACCTCGTTCAGCCCGCTCGCCGAGCAGATCCGCGCCGAGCTCGGTTTCGCGCCCGCCGTGGTGGGCGTGTTCGGCATGGTGCCGACCGCGATGTTCGCGGTGTTCGGGCTGCTCACCCCCGTCATCGCCCGCCGGGCCGGGCTCGAGGCCACGGCCCTCGTCGCGATGCTGGCCGCCGGATTCGGCATGGCAGCGCGCGCGCTGACCCACGAGACGTGGACACTGCTCGCGTTCTCCGCGCTCGCGCTCGCCGGGATGGGGATCGGCAACGTGGTGATCCCGCCACTGGTCAAGAGGTACTTCTCCGACCGCCTGGCGGTCGTGAGCACCGTGTACATCGTCGGCGTCCAGATCGGGACGGTGCTGCCGGCCCTCGCCGCGGTCCCGGTCGCGGAGGCCGCCGGGTGGCGGTGGTCCATCGGACTGTGGGCGGCGTGGGCGTTCGCCGCGGCGATCCCGTGGCTCGGCGTACTGTACCGGGCCCGCGGAGCCCGTCCGGTCGCCGGCGACGCCCCGCACTCCGAGCCCACGCCCGGCCGGGTGTGGCGCTCGCCCGTCGCATGGGGCATGGCCGGCATGTTCGGCATGACCTCGCTGATCACCTACTCGATGTTCACCTGGATTCCCGCGGTGCTGCTCGACGCCGGCGGCAGCGAGGCGCTCGGCGGGGCCATGATCGCCCTGTTCTCGTTCGTCGGCCTGACCGCCTCGTTCGTCGCTCCCGCCGCGTGCGCCCGCATGCGGGATCCGTTCCTGCTCGTCGTGGTGTGCGTGGCGTGCTACGCGGTGGGCTTCACCGGTCTGCTGCTCGCGCCGCTGGCGGCCACGGCCCTGTGGGTGGTGGCGATCGGCGTCGGGCCGACCACGTTCCCGATGGCGCTCACCCTGATCAACCTGCGCACCCGCACCCACGCAGCGTCCGCGGCACTGTCCGGCTTCACCCAGGGGCTCGGCTACACCGTCGCATGCCTCGGGCCGGTGCTGGTGGGCGTGCTGCACGAGGCCACCGGCGGCTGGACGGCGCCGTTCGCGTTCCTCGGTTGTGCGGCGCTCGTGGTGCTGATCGCCGGCCGGGTGGCCTGCCGGCCCCGGTACGTCGAGGACACCTGGGGCGGCTCCGGCGCCGGTCCACAGCCCGCGCGCACCCGCGGCGCCGACCTCACGGAGGCCTCCTGCCGCAGGTGAGCATCTCTTGACGCGGCAGTCATCGAGGGCAGCACCGCGGCAACACCCGTTTCCTACCTTGGGTCCATCGATACCGACCCGAGGAAGGGACATGGGGTGGCCGCAACAACCGGAGTATCACCGACCGAAGGCCTGCGTGAGAAGTTCGCGCGCAAGCACCGCATCGAACACTGGGACGCCGAGGACACGGCGGCATGGGAAGCCGGTGGCAAGGAGATCGCGAAGCGGAACCTGATCTGGTCCGTCCTGGCCGAGCACGTCGGCTTCTCCGTCTGGTCCATCTGGTCCGTGATGGTGCTGTTCATGCCCACCGACGTCTACGGCATCGATGCCGCCGGCAAGTTCTTCCTCGTCGCGGTGCCCACCCTCGTGGGCTCGCTGCTGCGCATTCCCTACACCGTTGCCACGGCGCGGTTCGGCGGTCGCAACTGGACGGTGTTCAGCGCGCTGGTGCTGCTGATCCCCACCGTCGCGGCCCTGTACCTGATGCTCAATCCCGGCTTCTCGTACACCACCTTCCTGGTGGTGGCCGCGGTCGCCGGCCTCGGCGGCGGCAACTTCGCCTCGTCGATGACCAACATCAACGCCTTCTACCCGCAGCGGCTCAAGGGTTGGGCGCTGGGCCTGAACGCGGGCGGCGGCAACATCGGCGTGCCGGCGGTCCAGCTCGTCGGCCTGCTCGTCATCGCCACCGTCGGCAACACCGAGCCGTGGATCGTGTGTGCCGTCTACCTGGTGCTGTGTGCCTTCGCTGCGCTCGGCGCGGCCCTGTTCATGGACAACCTCGGTGACCAGCGCGCCGACCTGCGGGCGATGGGTGAATCCCTGAAGTACCGCGACTCGTGGATCCTCAGCTTCCTCTACATCGGCACGTTCGGCTCCTTCATCGGCTTCAGCTTCGCGTTCGGCCAGGTGCTGCAGATCAACTTCCTCGCCGGGGGCGCGACCGCCGCCGAGGCCTCCCTGCACGCCGCGCAGATCGCGTTCATCGGCCCGCTGCTCGGATCGATCGCCCGGCCGCTCGGCGGCAAGCTGGCCGACCGGATCGGGGGCGGCCGGATCACGCTGTACACGTTCGCGGCCATGGCCCTCGCGGCGGGACTGCTCGTCACCGCCGGCACCCTCGACGACGCCACCGCCGGCGCCGCCACCGGCGGCATCATGGTGATCTTCGTCCTCGGGTTCATCGCCTTGTTCCTGCTCTCGGGCATCGGCAACGGCTCCGTCTACAAGATGATCCCGTCCATCTTCGAGGCCAAGGCGCAGAGCCTCGACTCGCTCGACCGGGCCGGGAAGGCCGCATGGGCGCGCAGCATGTCCGGCGCCCTGATCGGATTCGCCGGCGCCATCGGCGGCCTCGGCGGCGTCGGGATCAACCTGGTGCTGCGCGCGTCCTACAGCAGCGAAGCCAAGTCGGCGACCATGGCGTTCTGGGTGTTCCTCGCCTTCTACCTGGTCTGCATCGTCGTCACCTGGGCCGTGTTCCTGCGCCGTCCCACTGCCCCTCCCGCGGAGACGCCCGCAGAGCGCGACGTCACCGCCGACACGGTGGCCACCCGCGTCTGACCACGGCCGCCCCATCACGCACGTAAGGAAGAAGGAAACGGTATGAGCCACAAGTCTGTTGTCGTCGTCGGACACGGCATGGTGGGCCACCGCTTCGTCGAGGCGCTGCGCGCCCGCGACGAGAAGAACCTCTGGTCGGTGACGGTGCTGTGCGAGGAACCGGTGCCCGCCTACGACCGCGTGGGACTGTCGTCCTATGTCGGCTCGTGGGATTCGAAGGAACTCGCCCTCGCCGGCAACGAGTACGAGGGCGACGACCTGGTCGACCTGAGGATCGGCACCCGGGCCGCGACGATCGACCGTGCCGGGCGCACCGTCACCACCGACGCCGGTGAGGTGATCGGGTACGACGCGCTCGTCCTGGCCACCGGCTCGTACCCCTTCGTCCCGCCGATTCCCGGCAAGGATCTGGCCGGGTGCTTCGTCTACCGGACCATCGAGGACCTGGACGGCATCCGGGCCGGCGCGGAGCAGGCCGCTCCGGGTGCAGTCGGCGTCGTCGTCGGCGGCGGGCTCCTCGGCCTCGAGGCGGCCAACGCGCTGCGGATGCTGGGCATGACGCCGCACGTCGTCGAGTTCGCGCCCCGGCTCATGCCGCTGCAGGTCGACGAGGGCGGCGGTGCGCTCCTCGCCCGGCTCGTCACCGATCTCGGGCTGACGGTGCACACGGGCGTCGGCACCGCCGGCATCACGGAAGGCCCCGGCGGGTTGAGCGTGGAGCTGTCCGACGGATCGGTGATCGACGCCGCGCTGCTCGTGTTCTCCGCGGGTGTCCGTCCCCAGGACGGACTGGCCCGCGACGCGGGGCTCGAGCTGGGCCCGCGTGGCGGTGTCCGCACCGACCTCGGCTGCCGCAGCACGACCGACGACGCGATCTACGCGATCGGCGAGTGCGCGGCCGTCGAGGGCACCTGCTACGGCCTCGTCGCCCCGGGCTACAGCACGGCCGAGGTGGTGGCCGACCGGCTCCTCGACGGCGCCGCCGAGTTCCCGGGCGCCGACCTGTCGACCAAGCTCAAGCTGCTCGGCGTCGACGTCGCGAGCTTCGGCGACGCGCACGCCACCACTCCGGGCGCCCTCGAGGTCGTGCTGTCGGACGCCGCGAAGGGCACCTACGCCAAGCTGGTCGTCTCGGACGACGCGAAGACCCTGCTCGGCGGCATCCTCGTCGGCGACGCCTCCGCGTACGGGTCGCTGCGGCCGCTCGTCGGCCGGGAGCTGCCCGGCGACCCCGCAACGCTGATCTCCCCGGCGGGGGAGAAGCCGGGCGCCGGGTCGCTGCCCGACGACGCCGAGGTGTGCTCCTGCAACGGAGTCACGAAGGGGACGATCTGCGGTGCCATCGCAGACGGCGCATGCGACATCGCCCAGGTCAAGGCCTGCACCGGCGCCGGCACCACGTGCGGCGGCTGCCTGCCCACCGTCAAGCAGCTCCTCGCGGCGTCCGGTGTGGTCATATCGAAGGCCTTGTGTGAGCACTTCGAGCAGTCCCGGGCCGAGCTGTTCCAGATCGTGCAGGCCACGAACACCCGCACGTTCTCGGCACTGATCTCCAAGTACGGCCGGGGGACCGGCTGCGACATCTGCAAGCCCGTCGTCGCCTCGATCCTCGCCTCGACCGACTCGGATCACATCCTGGGCCGGCAGCAGGCGGCGCTACAGGACACCAACGACCACTTCCTGGCCAACATCCAGAAGAACGGCACCTACTCGGTGGTGCCGCGGATGCCCGGCGGCGAGTGCACCCCCGAGCAGCTCATCGTCATCGGCGAGGTCGCCCGCGACTTCGGCCTGTACGTCAAGATGACCGGCGGCCAGCGCATCGACCTGTTCGGTGCGCGGGTCGAGCAGCTTCCGCTCATCTGGCAGCGGCTCGTCGACGCCGGTATGGAATCCGGCCAGGCGTACGGCAAGTCCCTGCGCACCGTGAAGAGCTGCGTGGGCTCGACGTGGTGCCGGTACGGGGTGCAGGACTCGGTCGGCATGGCCGTCGACCTCGAGCTGCGCTACCGCGGGCTGCGCTCACCGCACAAGCTCAAGTTCGGCGTCTCCGGCTGCGCCCGCGAGTGCGCCGAGGCGCGCGGCAAGGACGTCGGGGTGATCGCCACGGAGAACGGCTGGAACCTGTACGTGTGCGGCAACGGCGGCCAGTCGCCCAAGCATGCGCAGCTGCTCGCCGGTGGTCTCGACGACGAGACCCTCGTCAAGTACATCGACCGGTTCCTGATGTTCTACGTGCGCACCGCCGACCGCCTGCAGCGCACCGCGCCCTGGCTCGAGTCCCTCGAGGGTGGACTCGAGCACCTGAAGGCGGTGGTGTGCGAGGACAGCCTCGGGATCGGCGACGAACTCGAGGCGGCGATGGCCAAGCACGTCGCCGGATACCGGGACGAGTGGAAGGGAGTGCTCGACGACCCCGAGAAGCTGTCCCGCTTCGTGTCGTTCGTCAACGCGCCCGACGTGGCCGACCCGACCGTGCGGTTCGACGACTCGGGCCGGCGGAAGGTGCCGGTGCTGGTCGGAATGCCCTCTTACCGTGAGGGAATCTCGGGTTAACGCCCGAGAAACACCGGCCCCGGAGAATTCCGTCCGTAGTTCCAAGGAGGACATTCATGACCGTCATCGAGACGCACACCCCCGAGCGCGCGTCGCGTGCCAGCGTGTACGACGGGCGTCTGGAGTGGACGTCGGCGTGCCCGCTCAGTCACCTCATCCCCGGCCGCGGTGCCGCCGTGCTGCTGCGCGGCGGCGAGCAGGCGGCGCTGTTCCGGCTCGACGACGGCAGTCTGCGGGCGGTGGGCAACTTCGACCCGTTCGGCCGCGCCGCGGTGATGTCGCGTGGGATCGTCGGCGACCGCGGCGGCGAGCCCACCGTCGCCTCGCCGCTGCTCAAGCAGGTCTTCTCGCTGGACGACGGACGCTGCCTCGACGACCCGTCGGTCCGCCTGCCCGTGTACGACGTGCGGGTGTGGGCCGGTGTCGTCCAGATCCACAGCCTCGTGCCCGTGCACCGCGGTTACGGCGAGCGTTCGTGAGCGAGGACAACGCGCCGCTGCACGGCTTCACGATCGGCATCACCGCCGCGCGCCGCGCCGACGAGTTCGCCACCCTGCTGACCCGGCGCGGCGCGGAGGTGGTCCACGCACCCGCCATCCGCATCATCCCGCTCGCGGACGACGCCGAGCTCGAGCGCGTGACGCGTGACATCCTCGAGACCCCGCCGGACATCACCGTGGCCACCACGGCGATCGGCTTCCGCGGCTGGATGGGGGCCGCGGACGGCTGGGGCCTCGCCGAGCAGCTCGGCGAGGCCCTGGGCGGCAGCCGCATCCTGGCCCGCGGGCCGAAGGTCACCGGCGCGATCCGGGCCGCCGACCTGCGGGAGGAGTGGTCGCCGGCGTCGGAGTCGTCCGCGGAGGTGCTCGAGCACCTGCTGGCCGAGGGCGTGGAGGGGGTGCGGATCGCGGTGCAGCTGCACGGCGCCCGCACCGAGTGGGAACCCGGCGCGGACCTGTGCGAGGTGCTGCGCGACGCCGGTGCCGACGTGGTGGCGGTCCCGGTGTATCGGTGGACCCCGCCCGACGACCCCACCGCGATGGACCGGCTCGTCGAGCAGATCGCCGACCACAGCATCGACGCGGTGAGCTTCACCAGCGCGCCGGCCGTCGCGTCGCTGCTGATGCGTTCCAAGGCCACCGGAATGCTCGAGTTGATGCTGCGCGCGCTGCGCACCGGGGTCACCGCGGTGTGCGTGGGGCCCGTGACAGCCGCGCCGCTGGTCGAGCTGGAGGTGCCGGTCTCGGCACCGGCCCGGGCCCGGCTCGGATCCCTCGCCCGGCACCTGGCCGAGGAGCTGCCGCGGCGCGCCCACCGCATCGAGGCCGGGGGACACGTGCTCAGCGTCCGCGGCCGCTGCGTCGTGGTCGACGGCGAGATCCGCTGCCTGGCGCCCGCCGCGATGGCGCTGTTGCGCACCCTCGCCGCCCGGCCCGGGCGGGTCGTCTCGCGCGAGGAACTGCTCGCCGCGCTGCCCGGCGGTGGCGGCGACACCCACGCCGTGGAGACCGCCGTCGCGCGGCTGCGGTCCGCGCTCGGCGCCCCCACGATCGTGCAGACCGTCGTCAAGCGCGGCTACCGGCTCGCGGTCGACCCGGTGGGCTGCGCCGACAAGGAATACCCCCTCGGCTAGGGGCACCGTCCCGGCCGACCCGTTCCCGATCAGGAGTTGTGACCATGATCGACCCGGCTCTGCTGCTCGTCGCCCACGGCACACGCAATCCGCGCGGCGTCGAGACGATTGCGGCCCTCGCCGACGCCGTCTCCCGCGACGTGGGCGCCACCCGCGTCGCGTTCGTCGACGTCCTCGGACCCTCGCCGTCGGAGGTGCTGCGCGATTCCGGCCGGCCCACCGTGCTGGTGCCCGCCTTCCTGGCCTCCGGGTACCACGTGCACGCCGACGTGCCACGCGAGGTCGCCGACAGTGGGCATCCCGCCGTGGCGGTCACCCGCGCGCTCGGACCCGACCCGGTGCTCGCACGGGTGCTGCTGCAGCGGCTCTCCGCGGCCGGCTGGAAGCCCGGTGACGCGGTGGTGCTCGCCGCGGCGGGCTCCTCCGACCCACGCGCCGTCGGCGACGTGCGACGGGCCGCGGACATGTTGTCGGCGCTCGCGCGCGTCGCCGTGCGCGTCGGGTACGTCGCCACGGGAGCCCCGCGCGTGCCGGACGTCGTCGCCGGACTGCGCGCCGCGGGTGCGCGCCGGGTGTTCGTCGCGTCGTACCTGCTCGCCGACGGGTTGTTCCACGCGCGTCTCGCCGATGCGGGCGCCGACGGGGTATCGGCGCCGCTCGGAGTGCACGACTCGATCGTGCGCCTGGTGGCCGAGCGGTACCGGTCGGCGGCGACCGTGCTGCTCGCCGGAGGCCCGCTGCGCGGGTGACCTTGCCGACACGGCGCCGTCGACCGCGGGTGCGCGCCGTATCGTCGTTCCTCGTGTCCGAAGCGGTGGCAGAGCCTGGAGCCGGGTCCCGGAGTGACGCGGCGTGCCCGCCGCTCCCGGCGCCGGGGCCTGCGCGGACGCTCCTGCTCGGCGTGCCCAGGCGCGGGCGGCGCTGGCCCGGCGCCCTGCGTGCGGCCACCGCGGTGGCGCTGCCCGGCGTGGCCGGCCTCGCGCTCGGTCACGGGCCCGTCGCCGCGACGGCCGCCCTCGGGGCGTTCGCCGTCGTCTACGGCGAGGGCCGCGCCTACCGGGCGCGGTGGAAGGTGGTGATGTTCGTCGCGGCGGTGCTCGTCGCGCTGGCCGGCCTGGGTGCCGGTGTCGGCACGCTCGTGCATTCCGGATCGGAATGGACGTGGCTTCTGCTGGTGGCGGCGATGACAGCGGTCGTCGCCGTGGGCGCCTTCCTGGTCGACGCGCTGCGCTTCGGGGCACCCGGTGCGTTCCTGCCGCTGCTCACCCTGGAGATCGCCGCGGCCCTGCCGAGTGCCGGCGTGCCGGTCGGCGCGGTCGTGTCGTGGACCGCGGCCGGCGCGGGCACGGCGGTGGTGGTCTCGATGTCCGGCGCGGTGACCCGGCCCCGCACACCCGAGCGTGCCGCGGTAGCGGCGGCCGTGAACGCCGTCGACGCCTGCCTGCGCGCCCCGGCGGAGATCGGGCCGCGGCACGAGGCGGTTCGGGCGCTGCACGCCGCGTGGATGTGCCTGCACGACGGGCGGCTGGGCGAGAGCGCGCATCCGCTGACCCGGACGCTCCGCGCGGCGCACCTGCGGCTCGCGACGGTCGTCGCCGGAACCGACGAGGGCGCCGCCTCCGAGACCGACGATCTGCGGCCGCAACCACCGCTGCCGCGCCCGTCGGCGCGATACCGGCTGGCGCGGGCCGCCCGGCCGGGCAGCCGGTCCTGGACCATCGTCATCCGCCTCGTCGTGGCCGGTCCCGCCGCGGGCGCACTGGCGCTCGCGTGCGGTGTCGGGCGACCGGACTGGGCGGTGATCACGGCGGCGATGGTGCTGCATCAGGGACCCGACCGGGTGCTGGGCAGCTACCGCGGCCTGCACCGGTTCGCCGGCACCGTCGCGGGTCTGGGTGTGCTGGCCGCGGTCGTGTGGGCCGCGCCGACGGCCGTCGCCCTCGTCGTCGTGGTCGCGGTGTTGCTGGCCGGAACGGAGGAATACCTGGTTCGGAACTACGGCGTGGCGATGGTGTTCATCACTCCGCTCGCGCTGCTGCTCGGCGGCGCGGGGGTGCCGCACGACCTCGCCGGGGTGGCCCGCGACCGCCTGCTCGAGACGGTGATCGGCGTGCTCGTCGCCGTCACGGTGCTGTGGCTCGTGCTGCCGTTCGCGCATCGTCGCGTGCTGCGCTGCGCCGACGCGCGGGTCGCGGAGACGGTCGCCACCATCGTGCAGGCACGCACGACGGGGGAGCGGACCGTCCTGCCGGAGCTGCGCCGCGACCTCGAGTTCGACCTGCACGCCGCGACGACCGCGGCGATCGTCGCGGCCCACACCGAACCCGGCTGGACCCGCGACCGGTGGCCGGAGCACCGGCGGCTCCACGAGACCGGATACCGGGTCCTCGCGCACCCGGCCTGACCGGCGTGCCGGTCAGTGCGGTAGCGGCACCAGCTCCACCGGATCGCCGTCCGCCGCGCCGGGCGGCACGAGCGCGATCGCCCGCCGCCCGATCAGCCCCGCCAGGTGTGCGGTGCGGATCGCGTTGTCACACACCCACAATCCGTGATCGGTCTGTCTCGCCGGCAGCAGCCGGGTGACGTCCCCGCTCACCTGCGACGCGTTGGCGAGCGGGGCGGTCCACGGTGGCTCCGGCCGTCGTCCGGTCAGCCCGTCGACGACGGCGGGCAGCATCACCAGCAGCGTCGCGACGGCCGCGACCGGGTTGCCGGGCAGGCCGAGCACCACGCGGCCGTCCGGCAGCACCGCTGTCACCTGGGAACCGCCCGGCTTGCACCGGACCCGGTCGACGACGATCGCCGCGCCGGCGCGGGCCAGCGCCGCCCGCAGCTGGTCGGCGGCCCCGCCGCCGGTCGCTCCGGCGACGACGATCGCGTCGACGTCGATGGCGTCGCGGAGCAACCGGTCGAACCCGTCGACGGTGTCGCGCAGGTGCGCCTCACCGGCGACGGCGGCGCCGCACCACCGCACGAACCGCGGCAGGACGGGGCCGAGAGAATCGCGGGTCTGGCCGTCGCGCAGCGGCCCGTCGCGGCGGATCTCGTCGCCGGTGACGACCACGTGCACCCGCACGGGGCCGCGGACCTGCACGGCGGGGACCTCGCCGCTCAGCGCAGCGGAGACCACCGCCGGGCTCAGGGCGGTGCCCGCCTCGGCAAGCTCGACGCCGGGCGCCCAGTCCTCCCCGCGACGGCGCGCGTCGTCGCGCACCGGGGCGCCGGGGATCCGGGTCACGGTGCCGTCGGCCACCTCGACGTGCTCGTCGCGCACCACCGTCGTCGCGCCGGGCGGCAGGTAGGCCCCGGTGGCGATCCGCGCGGCCTGGCCGTTCTGCAGGGTGAACGGCTCGGTCGCGCCGGCCCGGTGGACCTCGGCGCGCAGCAGCCACGGACCGTCGCCCGCGACGGCGTACCCGTCCATCGCCGACACCGCGGCCCGCGGCAGGGCCTCGGCGGCGACGAGTGGCGCGGCGAGGGTGGCACCCTCCGCCTCCTGCGGCGCGACGGTACGGACCGGCAACCGCGGCAACGACCGTCGGATCTCCGCTCGGGCGGCGGCAGGGTCGGCCGCGACGAGCCCGGGACGCGCGGCGCGGGCCTGCGCGAGCTCCTGCGGTGTGTCGCAGTCGGCGGTCCCCGCGACCGGGACCGTGGCGTAGCGCTCCGGCAGCAGGGCCTTCATCGGCTGATTGGCCGGATCCGTCCCCAGCGCGGCGAGGCGGCCGGCGAGCGCGGGACCACGCCACGCGGCGAGCAGGAACTGGATCCGGCCCGCGTCGTCGACCGCGAACGCCGCGTCGGACCCGGGGTTGCCGCGCAGGGTCTCCACCAGTGCGGTGACCGTGTCCGCGGTGAGGAACGGCAGGTCGGCGGCGAGGGTCAGCACCACCGGTTCGTGGATACCCGCGGCGGCGAGGGCGGCGACGGGCCCGGCCCCGGCGGGCTGCTCCTGGATCTGGACCACCGCTGGGTCGAGATCGTCGCGCCGAGGTCCGACGACGGTGGTCCGGCGGCACCCGGCCACCGCGGCCAGCGCGATGTCGAGCATGCGCCGCCCGCCGACGACGAGGGCGGGCTTGTCGACGCCGCCCATGCGGGTCGCGCGTCCGCCCGCGACGATGACGGCTTCGACGTCGGTCAGCGAACTCATGAGCTCATGCTGCCCGACGCCGGCCGGCGCGGTGTGCCGGGCCGGGTCAGTCCGGCGTGTGGTGACTGCGCGGCGGCCCGCCGATCCCGCACCGGCCACCGTGCGCGGTGTCCAGCACTGTCCAGGTGGCCGCCGCCAGGCTGAGCGCGGTGAGGAGAACGACCAGGAAGATCATGGTCCTATTCTCTCGGGCCGGTGGACCGGGAATCCCGGTCCACCGTGCGAAAGTGGACTGTATGAAGGACGTGTCCGCCACCCCGTCGGCGGTCCGGCTCGCGGCGCTGCTCGGCGACGTCGAAGCCGACCGCGGTCCGCTGTACCGGGCCGTCGCCGCCGCGCTGCGCCGGCGCATCGCCGACGGCCGGCTCCCGGTCGGCGCGCGCCTGCCCGCCGAACGGGCGCTGGCCGACGCGCTCGGCATCAGCCGCGTCACGGTGGCCGCCGCCTACGGCGAACTGCGCGACGACGGCTGGGCGCTCACCCGGCACGGGGCGGGCACGTTCGTTGCCGCTCCCGACGGCCGGCAGCCGTGGGGCACCGCGCTCGGCGCCCCCGTGCCCGGCGTGCTCGACCTGGGCAACGCCGCCCCGGAGGCGTCGTCCCTGCTGCCCGCCGCCTACGCGGCCGCGCAGACCCGGCTGCCCGACCTGCTCGCCGGTCACGGGTACGCGCCGAGCGGCCTGCCCGAGCTGCGTGCCGCCGTCGCGGCGCGGTACACCGCGCGCGGACTGCCGACCGATCCCGAGCAGGTGCTGATCACCGCCGCCGCGGCGGACGGGCTCGACGCCGTCCTGCACACCGTGGTCGGCGCCGGACGACGGGTGCTGCACCAGCATCCCAGCCATCCCGGCGCACTCGAGACGATCGCGGCGACCGGTGCCCAGTCCGTCGCCGTGCCCGTCGACGTCGACGATCCCGACGTGATCGTCGACGAGGCCGATCGCGCCGCGCGGCAGCACGCCCCGACCGTCGCGTACCTGATGCCCGACCACGCCAATCCCACCGGCGCGAGCCTGAGCGTGGCCGCGCGGCGGTCACTCGCCGCGACCCTGTGGCGGCACCGCGTCCTGACCGTCGTCGACGAGGTCGCCGCGGAGCTGTCGTTCGCCGGCGACGACGTCGAGCCGTTCGGGGCGGCGGTCCCGGACGCGGCCACCGTGCACGTCGGCTCGTTGAGCAAGGTGGTCTGGGGCGGCATCCGGATCGGCTGGGTGCGCGGCGACCGGGCGACCGTCGCCCGCGTGCGGGAGGTGCTACTGCGGCGCCAGCTCGGCGTGTCGATCCTCGACCAGCTCGCGGCAGTGGAGTTGTTCGCGCAGTGGCAGCGGATCCTCGACGAGCGCCGCGCCGGGCTGCGCGCTCGTCAGGAGGCGCTCGCGGCGGCCGTCGCCGCACGCCTGCCCGGGTGGCGGTTCGTACCGCCCGCGGGTGGGTTGTCGCTGTGGTGCCGGCTGCCGGACGGCATCGGCTCCACCCGTCTCGTCGCCGCGGCGGAACGGCAGGGACTCGTCCTGCTGCCGGGCACCCGATTCGGCACCGGCCACGCGTTCGACGACCATCAGCGTCTGCCGTTCACCCGGCCGGTCGCGGAACTGCTCGCCGCGGTCGACGTGCTGGCCGGGCTCGGCGCAGCCGTCCTCGAGCCGCGGCGAGCGGCACCACCGCTGGTGTGAGCCGGTTCAGAAGCGGTGCCGCGCCGCCGCGAGATCGACCCGGCCGTCGCGGATCGGCACGCCTTCGAGGTGGAGCCGGGCGAGTTGCCGGTGGGCCAGGTGCGCGGCGGGCCTCCCGGAGGCCGGGACCACCCGGTGCCACGGCAGGTCCGCGCTGTCGGTCCGCATGATCCAGCCCACGGTGCGCGGACTGGACAGGCCGGCCGCCGCGGCGACGTCGCCGTAGGTGGTCACGCGGCCTTCGGGGACGGAGGCCACCAGCTCCCGGACGCGTTCGACGTCCGCCTCGCTCGTCGCCGGCATCTACAGCAGCTTCCGGACGAGGGCCGCCGTCTCCTCCGGTCGTGCCTGGTCGATCATGTGGTCGCAGTCGATGTCGAGCGCCGTGAGGTTCGTGCCGAGCCGGTCGGCGAGGGCGGCACGGAACTCGTCGGTCACGTACGGCGGCTGCACCTTCGCGGCCCGCGCGACGATCGTGGGCAGGTGCGCCGGGGGCAGGACGAACTCGCGTGCCAGCTCGCTCCACGACGTCACGAGGGCAGGAACGCACAGGCGCCAGTTGACCCGGCCCGAGTCGAGGGTGATCAGGTGCTCGGCGAGTTCGGCGTCGAGCAGCGCGGGATCGACCTCGCCCCACGCGCCGTTCGCCTTGTCGGCGCGGGCCTCGGCCGCGTCGGTGTAGTCGGGGTGCTGCACGGTCAGCTCCGCGATCTCGAGCATGCGTTCCGGCGGCAGCCCGATCGCCGGATCCAGCAGCACCAGCCCGCGCACGCGCTCGGGGGCGGTCGCCGCCAGATGCACGGCGAGGGCGCCGCCGAACGAATGCCCGACCACCAGCACCGGACCCGAGGCGTGGGCGTCGAGGACGGCGAGCAGGTCCCGTACGTGCGTCTCGAAGTTCCACGGCGGCGTCCACGGGGAGCGGCCGTGCCCGCGCAGGTCCGGCGCAATGACCCGGGCCTGGGGCAGGTGCTCCGACGCGAGGTGCTCCCAGCGCCGGCCGTGACCGGTGAGGCCGTGCAGGGCGAGCAGCTGCGGGCCGTCGACGGGACCGAACAGGTGGGTGTGCAGTTCGTTCACCCGTCGATTGTGTCAGGGCCGCGGCCGGTTCCGGTGGCGGCCGATGCACTCGCGCGGGACCGGTGCGGCCGTGCCGGCCGGTCGGCGGGGACGGGCCGGGCCCCCGGACCCGGGGTCGATTCGGTCTCGCGGGCGGTCAGTCCGGCCGTGCCGGCGGGAACGACCACCGCGGTGACGGGCCGGCCGCTCACCCGGTCGCGTACCACCACGGGGGGTCCGTCCTCGTCGGCGCAGTAGCGGTCGCCCCACTGGAGCAGGGCGACGAGGACGGGGAAGAGGTCCAGGCCCTTGTCGGTGAGCCGGTACTCGTTGCGGGTGCGGTGTCCGGCTTCCCGGTACGGCACCGGGCGCAGGATTCCCGCGGCCACCAGTTTGCGCAGGCGGTCGGCCAGGATCGGCTCGGACATCCCGACGTGCCGCCGCATGTCGTCGAACCGGCGCACGCCGTTGAACGCCTCACGCAGGACGAGCAGGGTCCACTTCTCGCCGATCACGTCCAGTGTCCGCTGCACGGAACAGTTTGCCGTGTCCGTCTCCAACCAGCGCATGCATCGAGGCTAACTCCTTGCTAACTTCTGTTTCAGAAGTTAGCGTGGCGCCATGGACACCACCTCCACCGATCTTTCCGCCGGCAGCGCCTTCCTGCAGGCCGCGGGCCTCGTGCTCGACGAGGTCTCCGGCACCCGGGTCTCGGGACACATCGATCTGAGCCGGGACCATCACACCCCATGGGGCGTCGTGCACGGCGGTGTGTACACCACCGCCGTCGAATCCGCCGCCAGCGTCGGGGCCAGCGCCGCTGTCCGGGACCGCGGCCAGTTCGCGGTCGGGGTGCACAACAGCACCGACTTCCTGCGCTCGAGCACGGGTGAGCGCGTCGACGTCGTCGCCGAACCGCTTCAGCAGGGCCGCGTCCAGCAGTTGTGGCTCGTCACCGTCACCGGCAGCGCGAGCGGCAGGACCCTGGCGCGCGGTCAGGTCCGGCTGCAGAACGTTCCGTTGCCCGGCTGATTCGCCGCTCGGCGGCGGTGTCGGATTCGCCGCTCCGCGGCGGTGTCGGATTCGCCGCTCCGCGGCGGTGCGGGATTCGCCGCTCCGCGGCGGTGTCGGTCCCGTCTGCTGGAATGGCCCCATGACCGACGCCGACATCCGCCCCGACGCCCGGCCCCGGCAGGCCGAGGTGCGCCTGGTGCCGAGGCCGGACGAGGCGCCGCCGCAGCGACAGTGGCCCGAGGACGTGCAGCGGGTGTTCGCCGACTCGCCGCCCATGCCGCAGTGGCGGCCGTGGCAGGTGCTGGGCGGCCCCGGGACGGGTAAGACCTCGCTGCTCGTGGACCTGGCCGTGTCCCGGATCGCCGCCGGCGCCGACCCGGAGTCGGTGCTGGTGCTCACCCATTCCCGGCGCGCCGCGACCGAGGTGCGAGAGGCGATCACCGCCGGGTTGCTCCGCGCGGGAGCGGCTGCCGGTGGTCCCCGGGCCACGCGGGAACCGCTGGTGCGCACCGTCCACTCGTACGCGTTCGCGGTGCTCCGGCTGCAGGCGTCCACGCACGGCAACCCGCCCCCGCGCCTGATCACCGGCGCCGAGCAGGACGCCGTCCTGCGCGAGCTGTTGCGAGGCGACCTCGACGACGGCGCGGGCATGTGGCCCGAGCGGCTGCGGCCCGCGCTCGGCATGACCGGCTTCGCGGTGGAACTGCGGGACCTGATGCTGCGCGCCAACGAACGCGGCCTCGGTCCCGAGGACCTGATCGAGCTCGGGCAGCGGCGGTCGCGGCCCGAGTGGGTCGCCGTCGGCGAATTCGCCGCCCGGTACGAGCAGATCATGCTGCTGCGCGGCGCGGTCGGCATCGAGGCGCCCGAGGCCACCGCGCCCGCCCTCGACGCCGCCGAACTCGTCGGGGCGGCCCTCGCCGCGTTCGTCACCGACCCCGACCTGCTCGCACGGGAACGGTCCCGGATCCGGCACCTGCTCGTCGACGACGCCCAGCATCTCGACCCGCAGGCGGCGCAACTGGTGCGCGTCGTCGGGCTCGGCACCCGCACCACCACCGTCGCCGGCGATCCGGACCAGGCGGTATTCACCTTCCGTGGTGCCGACCCGGCCTTCCTCGCCGCGCTGGTCGACGACGACCCGAGCCGCCGCGTGGTGCTCGGCACCAACCACCGGGCCGCCCCCGAGGTGGCCGAACTCGTCGGCCGTATCACCCGCCGGCTGTCCGGCCTTCCGCCGCACCGCGGTGCACCCGCCGTCCCGTCGGGCGACCCGGGCACCGTTCGGGTCCGGGTACTGCCGACGCCGGCGAAGGAAGCCGCGCTCGTCGCCGACACGCTGCGCCGCGCCCACCTCGTCGACGGGGTGCCGTGGTCCCGCATGGCCGTCGTGGTGCGGTCGGTGCCGCGCTCGCTCGCCCCGCTGCGGCGGGCCCTGCTGGCGGCCGGCGTGCCGGTCACCACGGCCGCCTCCGAGCTGCCGCTGGCCCGCCAGCACGGCGTCGCCGGGTTGCTGCTCGTGCTGCGGGCACTGTCCGGGCTGCCGTTCGGCGGCGAGGAGGCGCTCGCCCTGCTGTCCGGGCCCGTCGGCGGAGCCGAACCGGTCGCCCTGCGCCGCCTGCGCCGGGGTCTGCGCCGTGTCGAGCTCGCCGCCGGGGGAGACCGCGACTCGGCCGAACTGCTGCGACTACTGCTCGTCGACGACGAGAGCGAGGACGCCGGACGGCTCGTGCGCGGACTCACCGACGTCGAGGCGGCGCCGCTGAAGAAGGCCCAGGCCGTGATGCACAAGGCCCGGGAGGCCGCGCGCCGGGGCGGCGGCATCGAGGACGTGCTGTGGGAGGCGTGGCAGGCCACCGGACTCGAGCGCAGGTGGGCGGCGGCATCCGAACGCGGCGGTCCGGTCGGCGCGCAGGCAGACCGCGACCTCGACGGCATGGTGGCGCTGTTCGACGCCGCCGCCGACTACGTCGACCGGCTGCCGCGCGCCCAGCTCGCCGGATTCGTCGACTACCTCACCGAACAGGAGATCCCGGGCACCGTCCGCACCCGCCTGGTCGCGCCGGCGGAGGCGGTCACCGTCGTCAGTGCCCACTCGGCGGCCGGCCGGGAGTGGGACGTCGTGGCGGTCGCCGGCGTGCAGGAGGGCCTGTGGCCGAGCCTGCGTGCCCGCGGCACCCTGCTGGGCATCGAGACGCTGATCGACGCGGTGTCCGGGGCCGACGGCGGCGGCGACGGCTCGACGCGGCTCTCCCGCACCGCGCCGCTGCTGGCCGACGAGCGCCGCCTGTTCCTCGTCGCGTGCAGCCGGGCGCGGCGCACCCTGCTCGTCACCGCCGTCGAATCGGTGGGCGGCGACACGGACATGGTGCGGTCCCGATTCGTCGACGAGCTGGTGGGCGCGGACTCCGACGACGTCGTCGACGAGGCGGGTGAGGACGTCTCGGTGCTGCCCGAGGAGACCCGCACCCGGGTACTCGCCCTCCCCACCCTCGTCGCCGAGCTGCGCAGCGTGGTGTGCGATCCCGTCGTGGCCCGGGACGATCCGCAGCGGCAGCGCCGGGCGGCGGCACAACTCGCGCGGCTCGCCCGGGCCCGTGTGCGGGGCGCGCATCCGGACCAGTGGTACGGCACCGCCGAGCCCAGCACGCAACAGGAACTGTGGGACCCCGGGGCCGACGCGGTGCCGTTGTCGCCGTCGACCGTCGACCAGCTCACCACGTGCCCGCTGCGGTGGATGTTCGAGCGGCACGGCGGCTCCGACGGCGACAACACCCACGCCGTCGCGGGCAGCCTGGTGCACACGCTGGTGCAGGCGCTCGCCGGACGGATCCCGCCCGACCAGGTGGAGCGGGCGCTCGAACGAGCTTGGGACTCGGTCGATCTCGGTTCACAATGGTACGCCCGTCGCGAGCTCGAACGCACCCGCGCCATGCTCGACACCTTCTCGGCGTGGCTGCGTGGCACCCGTGGCGAGCTCACCGAGGTGGGGGTCGAGATCGCCGTCGACGGCATCCTCGAACCGCGAACCGAGGACGAGCCGCGGGTGCGGCTGCGCGGCCGGATCGACCGGCTCGAGCGCGACCCGGACGGGCGGCCCGTGATCATCGACGTCAAGACAGCGCGTCATCCGGTCACCAAGGAGGCGGCGCAGCAGCACGCGCAGCTGGCCGCCTACCAGGTTGCCGCCGCGGCCGGCGCGATCGACGGGCAGCCCGCCGGCGAACCCGGCGGGGCACGGTTGGTGTTCGTCGCCAAACCCCACAACAGGGAGGGCGCCACCCAGCGGGTACAGGCCCCGCTGGACGCCGAGGCGCTCGACGGTTGGCGCGACGTCATCCACGAAGCAGCCGCGGCCACCCGCGGACCACAGTTCCTGGCCCGGGTCAACGACGGGTGCCGGCACTGCCCGGTCCTGTCGAGCTGCCCGGCACACGACGAGGGCAGGCAGGTGACGGGATAGTGGCACCACCGACGGTGAGCGCGGTCGAGCTGGCCGCCGCGCTCGGGCAGTTCCCGCCGACCGACGAGCAGGCCGCGGTGATCGAGGCGCCCCTGCAGCCCACGCTCGTCGTCGCCGGCGCCGGCGCCGGTAAGACCGAAACGATGGCGGCGCGCGTGGTCTGGCTCGTCGCGAACGGCTTCGTCGACCCGGAACAGGTACTGGGCCTGACGTTCACCCGCAAGGCCGCCCAGCAGCTCACCACCCGGATCCGCCGGCGGCTGGCGAAGCTCGCCGGATCGGCGCTGGTGCGCGACCTCGACCCGACCGGCGGGCTACGCGCCCGCATCCTCGCCGGCGAGCCGGAGGTGGGCACCTATCACGCGTACGCCGGGCGCCTGCTCGGCGAGCACGGGCTGCTGCTGCCCATCGAACCGTCGGCGACCCTGCTGTCCGAGACCGAGCTGTGGCAGCTCGCGTACCGCGTGGTCAGCGCCTGGGACGGCGACCTCGACACCGACCGCAACCCCGCGTCGGTCACCGAGTGCGTGCTGGCGCTGTCGGGGCAGCTCGCCGAGCACCTCGTCGAGCCGGAGGACCTGCGGGTCGCGCACACCGAGCTGGACAAACTCGTGCACACGCTGCCCGCCGGCCCGAACCAGCGTGGGGGACCGTCGAAGACCCTGCTGAACATCCTCGACGCACAGCAGGCCCGGATCGAGTTGCTGCCCCTGGTCGAGCGCTTGGCACAGACGCTGCGCCGCGAGGGCGCGCTGGACTTCGGCAGCCAGATGTCGCTCGCCGCCCGGATGGCCCGCGACCACCCGGAGGTCGGCCGCGCCGAGCGCGCCCGCTTCCGGGTGGTGCTGCTCGACGAGTACCAGGACACCGGCCACGCGCAGCGCGTCCTCCTGTCGTCGCTGTTCGGCGGTCCGCTGTCCGGCGACGCCTCCGAGCGGATGCCCGCGGTGACCGCGGTGGGCGATCCGATGCAGTCGATCTACGGATGGCGCGGCGCGTCCGCGGCGAACCTGCCCCGGTTCTCGACGGACTTCCCGCTGCCGGACGGGAGCCCCGCACCCCGGCTCGAGTTGCTCACCAGCTGGCGCAACCCCCCGGAGGCCCTGGAGCTGGCGAATCTGGCTTCGGAACCGTTGCGGCACAAGGGTGTTCAGGTCAGCACGCTGCGAGCGAAGCCGGAGCCGACCCCCGGCGACGTCCGGCTCGCCCTGCATCCGGACGTGGAGGCCGAACGGGAATGGGTGGCCGGGCGGATCGCCGCCGAGTACGCGGCCGCCCGGGTTGCCGAGGCGCCGCCACCGACAGCGGCGGTGCTGGTGCGCCGCAACGCCGACGCCGCGCCGATCGCGGAGGCGCTGCGAGCCCTCGGCCTGCCCGTCGAGGTGGTCGGTCTCGGCGGCCTGCTGCACACCCCCGAGGTGGTGGACGTGATCGCGATGCTGCGGCTGGCCGCGGACCCCACGGCCGGCAGCGCGGCCGTGCGGGTGCTGACCGGTGCCCGCTGGCAGCTCGGCGCCGCCGACCTGAAGGCGCTGTGGCGCCGGGCCGGCGAACTCGCCATCGGCGGCCGCTTCGGCGTCGCCGGCACGGTCACCGACTCGGCCGCCCTCGCCGAGGCGCTCGACAGCGCCCTGCCGGGGGAGCAGTCCGAACAGGCCGGGATCGCCGACGCGCTCTCCGATCCCGGTCCGCCGCATCGGTATTCCGAGTTCGGTTACGCGCGCATCGTCGCGCTGGGCAAGGAGCTGGCCTCCCTGCGGGAGCGGCTGGGCCAGCCGCTGACGGAGCTCGTCGCCGAGGTGGAGCGGGTTCTCGGCATCGGCATCGAGGCGCAGGCCCGCGCGGGCAGCGACGGCGGTGTCGGCCGGGAGAACCTCGACGCCTTCGCGGACGTGGTCGCCGGGTACGCGAGCCGCGGCTCGGCGACGCTGACCGGCCTGCTCGCCTATCTCTCCGCCGCCGAGGAGATCGAGGGCGGACTCGCTCCGGGCGAAGTGCAGGTCGCCACCGAGCGGGTGCAGGTGCTGACCGTGCACTCGGCCAAGGGCCTCGAATGGGAGGTGGTGGCGGTCCCGCACCTGACCGCCGGGGTCTTCCCCTCGTCGACGGCCGGCAGCACGTGGCTCGGCGCCCTCGGGGAACTGCCGCCGTCGCTGCGCGGCGACCGGGCGCTGCCGGGCGAGAACAGCGACGGCGTGCCCGTCCTCGATCTCGACGAGGTCTACGACCGCAAATCGCTCGAGAACTGCATCGACACCCACAAGGACGCCCTCAAGCACCGGAAACTGGACGAGGACCGGCGCCTGTTCTACGTCGCACTCACCCGCACGGAGCGGGCCCTGTTCGTCTCCGGGCACCACTGGGCCGAGTCCGGAACGGAACCGAAGGGACCGTCCCCGTTCCTGTCGGAACTGCACGAGCTGGTGGCGGCGCGACCCGGACTCGGCCGCATCGAGACCTGGGCCCCGGCGCCGGAACCGGGCACCGAGAACCCGATGACCGCGGATCCGCACACCGCCGTGTGGCCGCGCGATCCCCTCGGAGTGCGGCGTCCCTTCGTCGAGCAGGGCGCGGCCCTGGTCCTCGCGACGCTCGAGGAGCCCGAACCCGAGCCCCCGGCGAACCCGGACGACGACCCCGACGACTGGGCCGCGGACGTCGACGCGCTGCTCGCCGAGCGGGCCCGGCGCGCCGAGCAGCGTGCCGAGGTGATGCTGCCCGCCCAGATGTCGGTCAGCCAGCTGGTGGATCTGGCCGCGGACCCGGCCGCGCTGGCGGCGCGGCTGCGCCGTCCGTTGCCGTTCCGCCCGAATCCGCTGGCGCGGCGCGGCACCGCCTTCCACGCCTGGCTCGAACGGCGATACGGCGCCACGCGCCTGCTCGACCTCGACGAACTGCCCGGCGCGGATGACGCCGGCGGCGACGAGACCGAACTCGACCGGCTCCAGGAGGCGTTCCTGCGCTCGCAGTGGGCGCAGCGCAGCCCGGTGGAGGTGGAGGTTCCGTTCGAGACGTCGCTGGCGGGGGTGGTGATCCGTGGCCGCATCGACGCGGTGTTCGAGGACCCGGACGGCGGCTGGACGGTCATCGACTGGAAGACCGGCGCCGAGCCCGACGAGGACCGCCTCGAGGCAGTGGCGATGCAGCTGGCCGCGTACCGCCTGGCGTGGGCGCAGCTGATGGCCGCCCGCACGTTCCGCGCGACCGGTCGACCGGCCGCGCCGCCTCTCGACAGGGTTCGGGCCGCATTCCACTACGTGCGCACCGGGCGGACCATCGCGCCGGAGGACCTGCCCGGCGCCGAGCGGCTGGACCGGTTGGTGCGCAGCGCCGGCGCGGACCGTCCGTCGGCCGGCGAGCGGTAGCGGCGCTCAGCGGCGCGGGGCGTTGCGCCGCGCCGTGAGAGCCTGGGTGATCAGGGGCAACTGCAGCGGCAGCCGGGCCACCGCGACGGCCTTCGCGGCCGGGGAGAGCCGCTCGCTGCGCAGCCACGTCACGGCCATCTGCACGTTGGCGGGGAACACCGCGATCAGCAGGGCCGCGGCCAGCGTCCCGCCGAGCCGCCGGGTCCGCGGAATCGCGAGCGCCGTCCCGACGGTCAGCTCGGCGGCCCCGGAGACGTAGGTGTAGGTGCGCGGCGAGCCCGGCAGCGCGGTCGGCACGATCCGGTCGAAGGGCCGGGGGGAGGCGAAGTGCGCCGCGCCCGCTCCGAGGAGGAGTGCGGACAGTCGCAGCGCCGCGCGCTGGGACGGGGGTGTGGACATGCGCGCCACACTAGCGGCCGACGCGTAGGCTGCGAGCCGATGTCAGCAACGAGAACGTCGGTGACCGGGTCGCCGGAGCCGAGAACACCGCGGGGACGCCGCCATGCCGGGTAGGTTGCGTGCCCGCTTCAGCCGTTCCGACATGCTCACCGAGCGCCCGGATTTCGCGCTGGTGGGCATCCTGCGGGTGCCGCAGCTGCAGACGAGCCCGAGCCGGGCCATCACCCGCCGCGTCGGATATGCGGTGGTGGCGTTGACATTGGCCGTGCTGGTGGTCTACCTCGACCGGGACGGCTACCGCGACGCCCAGGGCGACGCACTGTCGCTGCTGGACTGCATCTACTACGCGACCGTATCGCTGTCGACCACCGGCTACGGCGACATCACCCCGTTCACACCCGAGGCGAGACTGATCAACGTCCTGGTCGTCACGCCGTTGCGGATTTTCTTCCTCATCGTCCTGGTCGGTACGACGCTCTCGGCGCTGACCGAGAGTTCGCGCCAGGCGTTCAAGATTCAGCGTTGGAGGCACCGCGTGCGCAATCACACCGTCGTCGTCGGATACGGCACCAAGGGCCGTACCGCGGTGGATGCGATGCTGGGCGACGGGGTTCCGCCGTCGGACATCGTCGTCGTCGACACCGATCCGGTGGTGCTCGAGACGGCCGCCGGGCAGGGCCTGGTGACGGTGCAGGGCTCGGCGACGAAGTCGGATGTGCTGCGCCTGGCCGGGGTTCAGCACGCAGCCGCGATCATCGTCGCCGCCAACCGCGACGACACCGCGGTGCTCGTCACGCTCAGCGCCCGCGAGATCGCCCCGAGGGCGAAGATCGTCGCCGCGATCCGCGAATCGGAGAACACGCATCTGCTGCGCCAGTCCGGCGCGGACTCCGTGGTCATCTCCTCCGAGACGGCGGGCCGGTTGCTCGGCATCGCCACCACGACGCCGAGCGTCGTGGAGATGATCGAGGACCTGCTCACCCCGGAGGCGGGATTCGCGATCGCCGAACGCGACGTCGAGCCGAACGAGGTGGGCGGCTCGCCCCGGCACCTGTCCGATATCGTGCTCGGCGTCGTGCGCGACGGCCGGCTGCTGCGCGTGGGGTCTCCCGAGGTCGACGCCGTGGAGGCGGACGACAAGCTGCTCTACATCCGGCGGGTATCGGGCTGAGCCTGCGCCGCCGCCGCTAGGGTGCAGACGTGACCTGTTTCGAGCTGTCCGACACACCCCTGCTCTCCCGCACGGTCGTCGACCGCGCCGAGGAGTTGCGGGGCGACGCCGCGGCCCTGCACGACGGCTGGGCTCAGGCGCGTCTGCTGCGGGTCGATCGTCGCGGCCAGGTGCCGGTGGACGGGGACGCGCTGGTGTTCGCTGCGGCGGCGGAGCTGGGGCCGGAGCCGGTGCCGGGGGCGGTGTTCCTCGGCGTGCGGGACGGGCGGCACGTGTGGGCGGTCCGGGTGCCGGCCCAGACCGGAACGGTCGCCGACCTGCGCCGCATCGGGGACCGGCTCGACGACGCCGATGCGGGCCTGATGGTGACGGCGGTGGCCCTGCTCAACTGGCACGACAATGCAGGTTTCAGTTCTCTGGACGGAGCGCCGACCGAGCCGACCCTGTCCGGCTGGTCGCGCATCAGCACCAGCACCGGGCACGAGGAGTTCCCGCGTACCGATCCGGCAATCATCTGCCTCGTGCACGACGGCGCGGACCGGGTCCTGCTGGCACGGCAACCCGTGTGGCCGGAGCGGCGGTTCTCGGTTCTCGCCGGGTTCGTCGAGGCAGGGGAGTCGCTCGAGTCCTGCGTCGTGCGGGAGATCCGCGAGGAGGTCGGCGTCGACGTGCGCGACGTGCGCTATCTCGGCAGCCAGCCGTGGCCGTTCCCGCGGTCGGTGATGATCGGGTTCTCCGCCGTCGCGGACCCGGAGCAGCCGCTCGAATTCCGCGACGGGGAGATCGGCGAGGCCCGCTGGTTCACCCGCGACGAGGTGCGCACCGCGCTGGCGCTCGGGGACTGGGCCTCGCCGGCGGACGCCCCGCTGCTGCTGCCCGGGTCGATCTCGATCGCCCGCGGCATGCTCGAGGGCTGGGCGCGGGCCGGAGAGCGGTAGAAGTCGTGTCCGCGCGGTCGCCGGGGCGTCGACGTGGGCGGATCGGCGACCCCGATCACCGGGGCGCACGCGGAGGGTGCGTCGGATCGGTCGCGACCCGGCGGGCGACGGGTTACAGGCCGAGCACGCGCTTGACCGCGGACAGCGGGGGATTGGTCGCGGTGCTGCCGTCGGCGAACTTCACCGTGGGGACCACGTGGTTTCCGTCGTTGACGCTGCCGACGAACTCGGCGGCGGACGGGTCGGCCTCGATGTCGATCTCGGCATAGCCGATGCCGTTCTCGTCGAGCTGGCGCTTGAGGCGGCGGCAGTAGCCGCACCAGTCGGTGGTGTAGAGCGTCAGGGCGGGAGCGTCGGTCGTAGTCACGGTGCGCACAACAACTCCGGGGCACCCGCTGTTCCGCGCGACTGTGAAATGTGTTCTCCACCACAGTCGGTGTGGGCCGGAGGCCTGTCACCGCGTCCTGCCATGATGGAGCCCATGCGAGCAGATGCATCGGTGGAGGGCCTGGATCCCCAGCAGGCGGCGGCGGTCCTCGCGCCGCGCGGCCCGGTGTGTGTGCTCGCCGGCGCCGGGACGGGAAAGACCCGGACCATCACCCGGCGCATCGCGCATCTGGTGTCCCACGGACACGTCGCGGCCGGTCAGGTCCTCGCCGTCACGTTCACCGCCCGCGCCGCCGGGGAGATGCGCAGCCGGCTGCGCGAGCTCGGGGTGGGCGGCTCGGGACCGCAGGTGCAGGCGCGTACCTTCCACGCCGCCGCGCTGCGGCAGCTGCGCTACTTCTGGCCGCGCGTGGTCGGCGACACGCCGTGGCAGCTGCTCGACCGCAAGTTCGCCGTCGTCTCCCAGGCCGCGCACCGCGCCGGGTTCGCCACCGACTCCGACACCGTGCGCGACCTGCTCTCGGAGATCGAATGGGCCAAGGGCTCGCTCGTCGCGCCGGAGGACTACCCGGCCGCGGTGGCCCGTGCCCGGCGTGAGCCCCCCGCCGACGCCGCGCGGGTGGCTGCCGTCTACGCCGGCTACGAGTCGCTCAAGGTGCGCGACGACGGTATCTACCTCGACTTCGACGACCTGCTGCTGCACACGGCCGCCGCGCTCGAGGAGCACACCGCCGTCGCCGAGGAGTTCCGCGACCGCTACCGCTGCTTCGTCGTCGACGAGTACCAGGACGTCACGCCGCTGCAGCAACGCGTGCTCGACGCGTGGCTCGGCGACCGCGACGACCTCACCGTCGTCGGCGACGCGAATCAGACGATCTACTCGTTCACCGGCGCCACCCCGCAGTACCTGCTCGACTTCTCCCGCCGATTTCCGGACGCCACCGTGGTCCGGCTCGAACGCGACTACCGTTCCACGCCCCAGGTCGTCTCCCTCGCCAACCGGGTCATCGGCGCGGCGCGGGGCCGCATCGCCGGGACCCGGCTCCAGCTCGTCGGCCAGCGCCCGCCCGGACCCGAGCCGGCGTTCGCCGAGTACGACGACGAGCCCGCCGAGGCACAGGCCGTGGCCAAGGCGATCGCGAAGCTGCGGGGATCGGGGGTGCCCGCCGCCGAGATCGCGGTGCTCTACCGCATCAACGCCCAGTCGGAGGCCTACGAGCAGGCATTCACCGAGGCCGGTATCCCGTACCAGGTCCGCGGCGGCGAGGGCTTCTTCACCCGCGCCGAGGTGCGCCAGGCGGTCGGCGCGCTGCGGCAGGCGCACGGCCGCGACGACCTGCCCGAGGGCGCCGATCGCGGCGCCGCCCTCGTCACGCTGGTGCGGGCGGTGCTCGCCCCGCTCGGCCTGACCGAGGCCGAACCTGCCGGTGCGCAAGCCCGTGAACGGTGGGAATCGCTGCGGGCACTCGTGCAGCTGACCGAGGAGCTCCTCGGACACGAGCCCGACCTCGATCTCGACGGCCTGCTGCGCGACCTGGCGGCGCGGGCCGAGGCGCGGCACCCACCCACGGTGCAGGGCGTGACGCTCGCGTCGCTGCACGCGGCCAAGGGCCTGGAATGGGACGCGGTCTTCCTCGTCGGCCTCACCGACGGGACCCTGCCCATCGTGCACGTCGTCGGCGACAGCTCCACGCCGCCCGACGAGGCCGGCATCGAGGAGGAGCGCCGCCTGCTGTACGTCGGGGTCACCCGCGCCCGCGTGCACCTGCAACTGTCCTGGGCGCTCTCGCGCACCGAGGGCGGCCGCCGGTCGCGGCGGCGGTCCCGGTTCCTGCACGGTCTGATCCCCGACGACTCGCCGGCCTCCCGGATCGCGGCCCCCGCGTCGCCGAAGCGCAAACGGCCGCAGTGCCGCGTGTGCGGAAAGCCCCTGATGGGGTCGTCCGCGACCATGCTCGGGCGCTGCGAGGGCTGCCCGTCGGACCTGGACGAATCGTTGCTGCTGGCGCTGAAGGACTGGCGCCGGGAACGTTCCAAGGAGATGAAGGTTCCCGCCTACGTGGTGTTCAGCGACAACACGCTCATCGCGATCGCCGAGCAGCGGCCGGGCGACGACCGCGCCCTTGTCGCCATCCCCGGCATCGGGGCGAAGAAACTCGAGCAGTTCGGCGCGGACGTGCTTGCCGTCGTGCGCGGTGAACGCGCGCCCGATACCCTCGATCTGTAGCGGTTCGCAAAGATGCGGTAAAACCGCAGGTAGAAAATGGGTTGTGCGATCGACGGCCGAGTTTCTAGGCTGGAGGTCGATGTCACGGGAAAGGCCCGTGCGCGGACGACGAAGGAGGTGGCCCCGATGCTCGGCTTCGATGCAGCTGCAGTGGTGGTCGTCGCCCCCGTCGCCGGCGCCCCCGTCGCCGCCGGTGCGTGCACTCCGCGCGTCGCCCGCGTGCGAGCAGCCGCCCCTTCGTCCGTGTCCCGAAGCCACCGAGGTTCGCCCCGGTAATCTTCGATTCGCCTTCCGGCCACGGACACCGCCCAGCGGACCGTGGCCTTCTTCGTCTTCTGCCCGGTTCGCGCATCGCATCCGAACCAGACAGAGGAGACATCCATCGTGCAGACCGCAACGCTCGACGTCGACCATACGACGCGCGTGCGCGAGTTGCCTTGCCGCGACAGCGATCCGGACCTGTGGTTCGCCGAATCACCGACCGAACTGGAGCGAGCCAAGACGTTGTGCGGCCGGTGCCCGATCCGAACCCACTGCCTCGCCGCGGCGCTCGACCGTGCCGAGCCGTGGGGCGTGTGGGGCGGCGAGATCTTCGAACGGGGTGTCGTCGTCGCCCGCAAGCGTCCGCGGGGACGCCCCCGCAAGGAACTGGTGTGTGCCTAGGCCGGACCGGCTGCCGGGAAGTCAGTCCACCGGATCGGTGAATCCCGGCAGCCACTCCGACAGGATCCGCATGTACGGCGCGTGCGCGTCCAGTTGCGCGCAGATGCCGACGGAGCCGAGGAGTACGCGGACGATGTTCGCGTACTCCGGCGGCAGGTTCAGTGCCCGCGCGGTGCGGAAGTTGGATCCGGAGAAGTCGGTGGCGGTGCCCGCCGCCTTCTGCAGCCACGCCCGGGTGAAGTGGAAGGACTCCGTGTGGATCGGATCCGTGAACGGGCGCAGGTAGTCCGCGATCTCCTGCTCGGTGACCTCCCTGCCCGGCAGGACGAACCGGTTCTCGTAGAGCAGCGTGGTCAACTCGTCGAAGCGCTCCTCGAGGGCCAGCCGCACCATCCGGCCCAGCACGGACGGCAACCCGTTCGGCATCGCCGCCGTGGCACCGAAGTCGATGACGCCGAGCCGGCCGTCGTCGAGCAGCATGAAGTTGCCCGGGTGCGGGTCGCAGTGCAGCAGCCCCACCTGTGCCGGGGACGCGAAGTGGAACTCGGCCAGCAGCGCCCCGGCCCGGTTGCGCTGCTCGCGGGTTCCCTCGGCGATGATCGTGGAAAGTGGTGTTGCCGTGAGCCATTCGGTGACGAAAACCTTCGGGGAGCTGGCGACGACCCGTGGCACGACGAACCGGGGATCGTCGGCGAACACCTTGGCGAAGGTCCGCTGGTTGTCGGCCTCGATCCGGTAGTCGAGCTCCTCCTCGGTGCGTGCGGTCAGCTCGTCGAGCACGGCCCGCACGTCGGTGCCCGGCATCACCGTCGCGAACAGTCCCGCGAACCGCGACAGGGTGCGCAGATCGGCGCGTAGCGCCTCGTCGGCGCCCGGGTACTGGACCTTCACCGCGACCTCGCGGCCGTCCGCCCACACCGCCCGGTGGACCTGGCCGATGCTCGCCGATGCGGTGGGAACGTCGTCGAACGAGGCGAAGCGCTCCCGCCAGCGGGCGCCGAGCTGCTGGTCGAGGACGTGATGGACCGCCTTGGCCGGCAGCGGCGGAGCCGCCGACTGCAGTTTCGTCAGCGCCTCCCGGTACGGCTCGGCGAACTCCTCCGGCACCGCGGCTTCCATCACGCTCAGCGCCTGGCCCACCTTCATGGCTCCGCCCTTGAGCTCGCCGAGCACGGTGAACAGCTGCTCGGCCGCCTTCGCCGCGAGTTCGGCATCGATCTCCTCGCGGTCCCCGCCGGCCAGACGCCGGCCGAAGCCCACCGCGGCGCGACCGGCGATCCCGAGGGGGATGCTGGCGAGCTTGGCGGTGCGGGAACTGCTTCTGCGGGGGATTTCGGCCACGCCCACCATCATGCCTGACGGCGTCCGACCGGCGCGGTGCGCCGCTTTGCGACCGGCGCGGTGCGCCGCTTTGCGACCGGCGCGGTGCGCCGCTGTGCGACCGGCGCGGTGCGCCGCTTCACCCGGGTGTGCCTCCGCACGCGCAATCCGGGTGCCGGAACCAGCGCCGCGACGTGAGTCGATGGCTGCGCAGATCGACCTCGAGCGTCCGGTCCAACGTCGCGGGCGGCGCGGATGCCGAGGCGGTGAGAATCGCGTCGAGCTGTCCGAGGGCGAGGGCCGCGGTCGCCAGCACCGCCGCGGGCTCCGCGAAGCCGACGCGGTCGCACAGTTGGGCGGCCAGGTGCGGCCAGTGCGGGTCGAGATCCGTGCGGGTCAGGTCGGCGCAGCGCAGGCAGCTCGTGCGGCCCGGGACGACGAAGGGGCCGACGACGCCGCGGCCGTCGCGCAGCAGTACGGGCAGGTGCGGCACCCGGTGCCGCATCAACTCACGGACGAGACCGGGGTCGGGGACCAGCGCGTCGGTGAGCAGCACGCACTGCGCGTCCCAGCGGGCGACGTCGCTGTCGCCGGTGTAGACGGCGGACCGGCGCAGCCGCGTGCCCGACACCGTCAGTTGGGCGGCCAGCGCGTCTGCCAGTGGCCCGCGCCCGTGCACCCGCACCCGGGGGATCTGCAGCGTGGCTACGCCGGGATCGCGGACCGCACCGAGGGTGGTCAGCTCGTCGAGCAGGGCGGTGACGGCGGCGTCCGGCAGCCCCGCCCGCGCGGTACGGGCGAGGATCTCCTCGCGCGACGAACGCCCGTCGAGCAGGCGCAGCACCGTCGAGAGGCCGAACGCGTCGAGCCCAGCGCCGGGGGAGAGGACGGCCGCGGTGTCCGGGCCCCACCCGAGTTGCACCGTGCCGTCCGGTCGGTGGAGCACTTCGAGGGCAGGGTCGAGCGCCGGTCCGGGCTGTGGATGCGTTGCCGTGGTCATACGGTCAGCGTGACAGCAACGCCCATCGCACCACCTGTGCCCGAGGCCGGTTGTCCACAGGGCAAAACCGGCGCCTACCTGGCCCGATGTGTGTTCAGGCGGATTCGTCGGGATCGGTGGACTCGCCGGACCCCGGCTCGCCCTTCTCCCGCTCGGCGCGTTCGCGTGCCTCGGTCTCGCGCAGCTGGGCGATCGGATCGTCGAACGTGGCCGCTTCTCCGCCGATGACACGGTCGAGGAACGCGGCCGCGTTGTCGAGGTCCGACGAGTCCGGCAGCAGGTCCGGGTGCGCCCATACCTTGTCCCGCGCGTCCGGCCCGGCATCGGTGGTGAGCCGGCGCCACAGGGCCGCGGCCTCGCGCAGCTTCCGCGGCCGCAACTCGAGACCGACGAGAGTGGCGAAGGTCTGCTCGGCGGGCCCGCCGCTCGCGCGTCGGCGGCGCAGCGTCTCGCTCAGCGCGGCGACCCCGGGCAGCCGGTCGCCGAGCGCGTCGGCGACCACGGTCTCCACCCAGCCCTCGACCAGGGCGAGCAACGTCTCGAGGCGTTCGAGGGCCTGCTTCTGCTCGGGAGTGGTCTGCGGCTCGAACGCCGCGCCCTTGAGCAGTTCCTCGATCTTCGACGGATCCGTCAGCGCCATGGGATCGATACCCTGGGCGAGGTCCTCGATCGCGGAGAAGTCCATCCGGATGCCGCGCGCGTAGTCCTCCACAGTGGACAGCAGGCGCGAGCGCAGCCACGGCACGTGGCTGTAGAGCCGTTGGTGTGCCGCCTCCCGGGCGGCGAGGAAGACCAGGACTTCCTGGGCCGGCTGCTCGAGTCCCTCACCGAACGCCTCGATCGCGGCGGGCATCAGCGCCGCCGTGCCCGCGGGCCCGAGCGGCAGGCCGATATCGGTCGAGGTCAGGACCTCCTTGGCGAGCTGCCCGAGGGCCTGGCCGAGCTGGGAACCGAACGCCAGCCCGCCCATCTGGGAGAACATGCCGAGCATCGGCCCGGCCATCGCCCGGGCCTCTTCCGGCAGGCCCTGCATCCACATGCCGTTGACCTGCTCGGCCACCGGATCGCACAGGCGCTTCCACGTCTCGAGCGTGTTGTCGAGCCAGTCGACGGGCGTCCACGCGACGGTGCGGGTCGCGCCCGCGGGCAGGGTGGTCGCCCCGTCGAGCCACAGCTCCGCCAGATGTGCGGCGTCCCGGACGGCGTCCGCCGACCCGGACGACACCGGGGTGACGGAGCCGATCTGCTGGCGGGCGAGCTTGGCGGCCACCTCGTAGTTGACCGGCCCGGAGCCGCCGGACCCCACCGCGCTGCCCATGCCGCTGAGCATCTGACCGAACTGTGTCAGCATCTGCCCGAGCGCCGCCGGGTCGAAGCCCTGCGCGCCGAAGGGGTTGTCGCCACCCGGGCCGAACGGGGCACCGCCTGCGCCGGGGGCACCGAAACCGAAGGGGAACCCGCCGGTGGCGCCGCTCTGGGACCCGGCGCCTTCCGGGCCGGCACCCTCGGCGCCGGATCCCTCGGCGCCGGAACCGGAGTCCTTCCTGCGGTCCGGGTCGTCGTCGGGATTCGAGAATCCGAAAGGCGTGTCGCTCATGTCGTCAACGGTACAAGGCGCACTGCGGGGCGGCGGCCACCGCGATCACGCTGATCGCGAACATCGCCGCTCCGGATACCCTGGCCGGGTGAATCGACGGCTCGTGACGATCCTGGCGGCGCTGTTCCCGGCGCTGCTGCTGGTGACGGTGGCGCTGAACGTGAAGGTGCCGTACGTGGCGCTCGGTCCCGGTCCGACGTTCGACACCCTCGGCGAGATCGACGGCAAGGCTGTCGTCGCCATCGAGGGCGCCGACATCGACCCCACCAGTGGCGAGCTGGTGATGACCACGGTCGGGGTCAGTGACCGCCTGACCGTGGCGCAGGCCCTCTCGGCGTGGCTGGGCAGCCGTTACGGGATCGCCCCCCGCGAGCAGATCTACCCGCCCACCGCGACCAGGGAACAGGTCAAGGAGGCGGACGCCGCCCAGTTCGAGCAGTCCGAACGCAGCGCGGAGCTCGCCGCCCTGCACCACCTCGACCTGCCCGTCGTCCTGCGCGTCGCCAGGGTCGGCGAGTCCGGGCCCTCCGCCGGCGTGCTGCGCGAGGGTGACCGGCTCGTCGCCGTCGCCGGGGAACCGGTGACCACCGCCGGAAGCGTGCAGCGGACCGTCGCCGCCGTCGCGCCCGGCACCCCGGTCGACGTCGTGCTCGTGCGCGACGGGGTCGAGCAGACCGCCTCGGTGACCGTGGGGGCCCGCCCCGACGACCCGGACAAGGGTTTCCTCGGCATCAGCCCCGAGGAGGTCCCGGACGTGCCGTTCGACGTGACGTTCAACCTCGCCGACGTCGGCGGCCCGTCGGCGGGGCTGATCTTCAGCCTCGCCGTGGTCGACAAGCTCAGCCCCGGCGAGCTCAGCGGCGGCGAGGTCGTCGCAGGCACCGGCACCATCGATTCCGACGGGGTGGTCGGCCCGATCGGCGGCATCACTCACAAGCTCGTCGGGGCTGCGGAGGACGGCGCCACGGTGTTCCTCGTGCCCGCCGCCAACTGCGCCGAGGCGCAGAGCGACGCCCCCGACGGGATGCGGCTGGTCAAAGTCGAGACCCTCGAGGGCGCGATCGGCGCGCTCGGCTCCCTCGCCGACGGGGGCGACGCGCCCACCTGCGGCTAGGCCGTCGTACGGGACCGGCGCTAGTCGTCGCCCGGTTCGAGGGTCGCGTACAGGGCGGACACCACGTTCGGGGCGAGGTTGTCGTAGGTGCGCAGCTCGATCCCCGCGAACGGGTCGTCCTCGTCGGTGGGCCGCAGCTGCAGCAGCGACAGCGACGGACCGTCGCGCAGGACCGCCGCGATCAGGCGGGCATCGCGCCGCTCCGGGTGCCCGTGCGCCGCGGCCCGGGCGGCCTCGTCGGCGGCGTGCGGATCGGCCAGCAGGGGCACCAGCGCGTCGTCGAGATCCGACTCCGCGCTCGGGGGCAGCACCACGATCTCCTGCACCAGGGCGCAGCCGGCGACGGACTCGGGCCAGCTGGTGGTGGCGAGGAACTCGTCGAGGGCGGGGCTGCCGCCTTCGACGTCGTCGGGGAAGGCCTCCTGCTCCACCGGGGTGTACTCGTGGCCCTCGTCGAGCTGGTCGAGCAGGGTGGGTTCCGACGCCGCCAGCAGGGCCGTGGGCACCAGCGCGAACATCGTCGGCGGCTGTCCCCAGCCACCGGAGTCGACGAAGTCGACGATCTCACCGACGCACCGGCGCAGGGCGTCTTCGGACGGGACGGGATGACTGTCGCTCACGGACATATCCTTGCATCGTCGCCAGGTCTCGTCGCCGCGCGGCGTGGTGGTCGCCTCATTCCGTAGAGTGGGGCGAAACGGTCACCGCGAGTGCCGTGGGTGACAGTCGAGGTGAGCAGCTGCGGCGCGTTCGCGTCGCCGGAGAATTGGGAGTGTGGCACGTGGGCATGAGGCCCCCCACCGGAGTACCTTCGCTGTCGAAACGCAGCAAGATCCTGCTGAGCCTGGCCGTGGTGGCCGCGGTGCTGCTGCTGGTCGGTCCCCGACTGGTGGAGGCCTACACCAACTGGCTGTGGTTCGGCGAGGTCGACTTCCGTGACGTGTACGTGAAGGTGCTGCTGACCCGGATCGTCCTGTTCCTCGTCGTGAGCCTGTTCGTGGGCGGTGTGGTGTGGCTGGCACTGCTCCTGGCGTACCGATCGCGGCCGGTGTTCGTGCCCGCGTCCGGGCCCAACGACCCCATCTCGCGGTATCGCACCACGGTGATGACCCGGCTGCGCACGTTCGGCCTCGGCATTCCGATCGTGCTCGGCCTGCTGTCGGGCCTGATCGCGCAGGCGAGCTGGGTGACCGTGCAGATGTTCTTCAACGGCGGCTCGTTCGGCAGCACGGACCCACAGTTCGGGCTGGACGTCGGCTTCTACGCCTTCGACCTGCCGTTCTACCGCTTCCTGCTGAACTGGATGTTCGTGGCGGTCATCCTGGCGCTCTTCGCCAGCCTGGTCACCCACTACATCTTCGGCGGCATCCGGCTCGCCGGCCGCGGCGGCAGCCTCACCCGCGCCGCCCGCATCCAGCTGGCCGTCCTGGCCGGGATCTTCGTTGCGCTCAAGGCGATCGCGTACTGGCTCGACCGGTACGCACTGCTGTGGAGCGCGCGCAAGGAACCCACCTTCACGGGCGCGGGTTTCACCGACATCAACGCCGTGCTGCCCGCCAAGCTGATCCTGATGGCGATCGCCGTCATCTGCGCGGTGGCGTTCTTCGCGGCCATCGTGCTGCGCGACCTGCGCATCCCGGCGATGGCGACGGCCCTGCTCGTGCTCTCGTCGATCCTCGTCGGGGCCGTGTGGCCGCTGGTGGTCGAGCAGTTCTCCGTCCGGCCGAACGCCGCCGTCAAGGAGTCCGAGTACATCGAGCGCAACATCGCGGCGACGCGCGAGGCCTACGGCATCACGGACGAGATCGTGGAGTACCGGGATTACCCCGGCGTGGGCACCACGTCACCGCGCAATGTGCCGGCGGACGTGACCACCATCGCCAACACCCGCCTGCTCGATCCCAACGTGCTGCCGCGCACCTTCACCCAGCAGCAGCAGCTGAAGAACTTCTACGGGTTCCCGCCCTCGCTGGACATCGACCGGTACGAGATCGACGGGGAGCGCGAGGACTACATCGTCGCCGCCCGCGAACTGTCGCCGTCGAGCCTGACGGGCAACCAGACCGACTGGATCAACAAGCACACGGTGTACACCCACGGCAACGGCCTGGTCGCCGCTCCCGCCAACCGGGTGAACGCCGCCGCCAGCGAGTCCGCGGAAGAGGCCGCGAACAGCAACAGTGGCTACCCGGTGTACATGGTCAGCGACATCGCGTCGCTCGAGTCCGGCAACCAGGTGATTCCGGTCGAGCAGCCGCGGATCTACTTCGGTGAGGTCATCGCGCAGGAGGAGCCCGACTACGCGATCGTCGGTGCCGCCGAGGGGGAGGCCCCGCGGGAGTACGACACCGACACCGCGCAGTACACCTACACCGGCTCGGGTGGCGTGTCGATCGGCAACTGGTTCAACCGGCTCGCGTTCGCGTCCAAGTACGCCGAACGCAACATCCTGTTCTCGAGCGCCATCGGCAGCGAGTCGAAGCTGCTGTTCAACCGCGACCCGCGGGACCGGGTGACGAAGGTCGCGCCGTGGCTCACCGCCGACGGCGACGCCTATCCCGCCGCGGTCGACGGGCGTGTCGTGTGGATCGTCGACGCCTACACCACGCTCGACAACTACCCGTACGCGCAGCGTAGTTCCCTCGAAGGGCTCGTCGAGGACAGCGTCGACCAGAACACCGGTCGGCTGCTGCCCCGCAAGGAGGTCTCCTACATCCGGAACTCGGTGAAGGCGACGGTCGACGCATACGACGGCACCGTGACCCTCTACCAGGTCGACGACCAGGACCCGGTCCTGAAGGCGTGGATGGGCGTCTTCCCCGATGCGGTGACCCCGCAGGATCAGATCTCCGACGAGCTCCGCTCGCACTTCCGGTACCCGGAGGACCTGTTCAAGGTGCAGCGCGAGATGCTCGCGAAGTACCACGTGGACGACCCGCGCGAGTTCTTCACCAACAACGCGTTCTGGTCGGTGCCGAGCGATCCGACGGTGGAGACGACCGCGAACCAGCCGCCCTACTACGTGCTGATCGGTGACGAGGAGACGGCCCGCCCGTCCTTCCGGCTCACCTCGGCGATGGTGGGCTTCAACCGGCAGTTCCTGTCCGCGTACATCTCGGTGGACTCGGACCCGGACAACTACGGCAGGTTCACGATCCTGCAGCTGCCGACCGACACCCAGACGTTCGGTCCCGAACAGACGCAGAACGCGATGATCTCCGACACACGCGTCGCGTCGGAGCGGACCCTGCTCGAGAGATCCAACCGGATCCAGTACGGCAACCTGCTGACGTTGCCCATCGCCCAGGGTGGGATCCTCTACGTCCAGCCGATGTACACGGAACGCAGTTCGGCGACGGGGAGCACGTCGACCTTCCCGCAGCTGTCCCGGGTTATCGTCAGCTATCGCGAACCCGGCCCCGCCGGCGGTGTGCGTATCGGCTATGCCCCCACCCTCGCCGCGGCGCTGGACCAGGTCTTCGGAGCCGGTGTCGGCAGTGCGGCCACTGCGCCGGGTGGCGAGTCGGCGCCCACCGCGCCGGTCGAGGGGGCGGAGCAGGAGGGTCAGGCAGCGGCCCCGGCGCCCGCTCCGGCGCCGAACCCCGCTCCCGCCCCGGTACCCGCGGACCGGGTGGCCGCGGTCGCCGAACTCGACGCGGCGCTGGCCGAGCTCAGCGCGGCCCAGAGCACGGGCGACTTCGCCGCCTACGGCCGGGCACTGCAACGGGTGCAGGCGGCCGTGGACGCGTACCAGTCCACCGGCGGCTGATCCCTCCGCGACGAAACGGGGCCCCGCGCACGATGTGCGCGGGGCCCCGTCGGTTCGAGGACGACTCAGCGTCCGGCCAGGGCAGCGTCCCACAGAGCGGCCATGCACCCGGACCGTGGGTCTGCAGCGTGTTCTCCGCGACGCGGATCTGCCCGGCCTTCGAATTGTTATTCCACCGTTATGTGAGCGGATCATGGCGCGAGTGTGGCCCAGGGCACATTGCGGGGCGCGAAAACGGCCTTCGCCCAGGCGATTTGCATTCCGTTCCTCGGGCCGTGTAACTTCGTTCTTGCAACGCGGGGTGGAGCAGCTCGGTAGCTCGCTGGGCTCATAACCCAGAGGTCGCAGGTTCAAATCCTGTCCCCGCTACCAAAGTGGAAGGGCCCGGCACCGGATCATCCGGTGCCGGGCCCTTCCGCATGTGATCAGGGCTTCATGTCGACGAGCACGCGTCGCAGCAGCTTTCCCGTCGCGTTGCGCGGCAGTTCGTCGAGGAAGACGACGTCGCGCGGGACCTTGTAGCGGGCCAGGTTCGCCTTGACGTACTCCCTGATCTCCTCGGCGTCGCGCTCGGAGCCCTCCGCCGGCACCACGAAGGCGCGCAACCGGTGACCGAAGTCCGGATCCTCGACGCCGACCACCGCGGCGTCGAACACGTCGTCCCGCTCGACGAGGAGGTTCTCCACCTCGAGCGGGTACACGTTCTCGCCGCCGGAGACGATCATGTCGTCGTCCCGGCCGTCGACGAACAGCAGTCCGTCCTCGTCGAAGTGCCCCACGTCGCCGGTCGAGAGCAGACCGTTGATGCGCTCCTTGTCCCGGCCGTCGGTGTAGCCGTCGAAGCTCAGCCCGCTCGCGACGAAGATCCGGCCCACCTCGCCGGGCTCCGTGATCCGGTTGCCGGCCTCGTCGTACAGTTCGACCCGGCACGTCACCGGCGGCCGTCCGGCCGTGCCCGGCGCCCGGCGGATGTCCTCGGGTGTGGCGACCGTGGCCACCGCGCATTCGGTGGAGCCGTACAGGTTGTGCAGCACGTCGCCGAAGTATTCGCGCGTACGCCGGCACACGTCCGGCGACAGCGCGGACCCGGCGGAGAAGATGATCTGCAGGCTCGACGTGTCGTACCGCCCGATCGTCTCGCCGCCGAGGTCCAGGATCCGCTGCAACATGGTCGGCACGACGACCAGCACGTTGGCCCGGTGCCGTTCGATCAGGCGAACCGTCTCGAGCGGGTCGAACCGTCGCTCCATCACCACCGTCTGCCCCAGCGCCAGGGCGAGCCCGAACTGCGAGATTCCGGTCCCGTGGAACGCCGGCGCCGCCATCAGCATCGTCTGTCCCGGCCGCAGCGGCACTCGGTCCAGGAACTGTGCCGAGGCGAGCGGCGACGTGCGCTCGCGTGGGGCGCCCTTGGGTGTGCCGGTGGTGCCGCTGGTGAGCAGCACGAAGCCGCCCAGCGTGCTCGGCGCCGGCACGGCGGACCCATCGAACTGCGCGAGCACGGATTCGATGCCGGGTGGACCCGGCTCGTCGCCCTCGGGCCACGAGCTGTAGGTTCGCACGTCCGGCGGCAGGGCGGCCGCCACCGCCGCGAACTCGGCGTCGTAGACGAAGGTGCCGACGCCTTCGCGCGCGGCGACGTCCGCGAGCTGCCGCGGTGCGAACCCGGTATTCATCATGACCAGCTTCGCGCCGAGCTTGGCGGCGGCGAGCATGGTGAGAACGAGTCCGCGGTGGTTGCGGGCCATCAGGCCCATCACGTCCCCCGCCGCGACGCCGTCGGCCTGCAGCGCCCGCACGAGCGCGTTCGACTGCCCCTCGAGTTCCTGGTAGCTCAGCCGGCCGCGCTCGTCGACCAGGGCGACGGCGTCGAAGCCGCGCGCGGCGTGGGCGTGCACCGGTCCGGCGAACGGACCGTAGCGGCTCACCGCCACGAGGGTGCCGATCCCGTGGTCCACCCGGGGGAAGTGCAGCAGCCCGGAGCGGGCGAGCACCCGTACGGCGCCCAGCGTGTCGGTCACCCCCCCGGCGGCACCGGTGATCCTGTCGATGATGTCCTGCCCGGGCATGCTGACCCCTTCGAGCTCGTGCCGGATTCGCGTCACCGCAACCCTAGTGGTGACGCGCCTCACAGTCATGGACATTCGTCCGAATTGCCGGCGGGCACCCGGGACGGGAGGCGATTCCGGCCCGCGCGGCGGTGATTGCAGGATCCGTTCGTGATCCGACATGCAGCGGCCGGGGTGTTCGCGTAACCGAGGAACGGTGGCGCCGCCTGTCCGAATGGCCGATGGCCACGGCAGCGGGGATGTTCCTGGCCGCGTACGCATGGCTGGTGCTCGCCCAGCCGGCGGACGGCACAGCGCGGGTCGGCGAGGCGGTGATGGTGCTCACCCGGGTGGCGTTCGCCGCCGCGCACGTGAGGACGAGCCCGCCGGCTCTCGCGTGTAGCGGACCGGATCGGGAGCCCGACAGGCCCCCGCCGTCGGTGCGTACGGCGGGGGCCCGACCCCTCGGAGAAGTGGTCTGGATCTGCTACTTCAGCTCGGCGCTCGACAGGCCCAGCAACCGTCGCGCGATGATGAGCTGCTGGATCTGCTGCGTGCCCTCGAAGATGTCGAGGATCTTCGAGTCGCGCGCCCATTTCTCGAGTAGCGGACGCTCGGAGTAGCCGTAGGTGCCGGCCAGCTCGACGGCCTTGAGGGTGACCGCGGTGCCGGTGCGGCCGGCTTTCGCCTTGGAGATCGAGGCCTCGAGCGAGTTGGGATGCTTGTTGTCGGCCATCCACGCGGCCCGCAGCGCCTGCAGGTAGGCCGCCTCCCAGTCGGCCTCGAGCGCGAGGAACTCGGCGGCCGCGGCGTGCTGGTTGCAGGCCGGGATGTCGTAGGAGATCTCGACGCCGGCCTCGGCAAGGATGCCGCGCAGTTCCTCGAGCGCCGCGCGGGCGACGCCGACGGCCATGCCGGCGACGATCGGGCGGGTGTTGTCGAAGGTCTGCATGACCCCCGCGAACCCCTTCTCGACGTTCACCTCGGGGCTGCCGAGCAGGTTGTCCTTCGGAATCCGGCAGTTGTCGAGCACGAGGACGGCGGTGTCGGAGGCCTTGATGCCGAGCTTGTGCTCGAGGCGCGCCACGCTCAGGCCGGGGGCGTCCCGCGGGACGACGAACGACTTGATCGCCGCGCGCCCCTTCGACCTGTCGAGGCTCGCCCACACCACCACATGGGTCGAGCGCTCGCCGGCGGTGACGAAGATCTTCTCGCCGTTGAGGACCCACTCGTCGCCGTCGAGGACGGCGGTGGTGGTCACGGCGGCGGAATCGGAGCCGAAGCTCGGCTCGGTGATCGCCATCGACGCCCACACCTTGCCGAAGCGTTCGAGTTGCTCGTCGGTGGCGACGGCGGCGATCGCCGAGTTGCCGAGACCCTGATAGGGGATCGACAGGGTGAGACCCACGTCGCCCCAGCAGGTTTCGATCACATTGAGCAGCGACGCCATGTTGCCGCCGTTGACGTTGCCGGCCTGCTTCTTCGGCTCGTCGCCGCGGCCGAGCGCCGCGCCGGAGGCACCCTGACCGGAGTCGTTCAACCCCTCGACCATCGCGGCCATCGTGTCGAGCTCGACCGGGTACACGTGCTCGGCGAGGTCGTACTTGCGTGAGACGGGACGGAAGATCTGCGCGGCGACCTGGTGCGCCTGGTTCGCCGACGCCTTGAGCCTCTTGGGAAGTTCGAGATTGATCATCACAGATTCCTAGGTGTGAGGTGACGCTGCCGGATCGGGCGAACTCAGACGAGGACGATGCCCTCGGCGACGCCCACGGCGCGCAGGTCGCGGTACCAGCGTTCGACGGGGTGTTCCTTGGTGAAGCCGTGGCCACCGAGCAGCTGGACGCCGTCGAGTCCGATCCGCATGCCCTTGTCGGTGGCGAGCTTGCGGGCCAAGGCCGCCTCGCGGGCGAAGGACAGGCCCTGCTCGGCGCGGGCCGCGCCGCGCAGCGTCACGAGCCGGATCCCGTCGAGTTCGATCTTGATGTCGGCGACCATGAAGGCGACGGCCTGCCGGTGGCTGATCGGTTCGCCGAACGCCTCCCGTTCGTTGACGTAGGGGACCACGTAGTCGAGCACGGCCTGCCCGGTGCCCATGGCGAGGGAGGCCCAGCCCAGGCGGGCGAGGCGGACCGCGTCCGCGTACTGCTCGGCGCGCGCGTCGGCGTCCGCGTCGCCGAGCAGGGCGGCCTGCGGGACGGCGACGTCGGTCAGATGCAGCCGGCCCAGCCCGGCGGCACGCAGGCCCATCGACGGGTCGGCCTCGATCGCGACGCCCTTGCTGTCGGACTCGACCAGGAACAGCGACGGCTTGCCGTCGAGCTCGGCGGCGACGACGAACAGTTCGGCGCTGCCGGCGGCCGGCACGAGGGACTTGACGCCGTTGAGCCGGTAACCGCTGGGGGAGCGCACCGCCTTGGTCTGCAGCGCGAACGGGTCGAACAGGGCGCGCGGCTCGGTGATCACGACGCAGGCCTGCGGGACGTCGTCCCCGGCGAACGCGGGCAGGTAGGTCCGCTGCTGCTCCTCGGTGCCCCACTGGGTGAGGGCGACCGCGACGCCGCTCGGCGCGAGGATCGGCAGGGCCAGGCCCATGTCGCCGTGGGCGAGCGCCTCGGCGACGAGCGCGTTGGTGACGGCGCCCCGCTCGGTGGCGGCCCCCTCGAACGCCTCGGGCACGTTGACGAGGGTGATGCCGAGTTCGGCGGCCCGGGCGAGGAGGTCGGTGGGAGCGGCGGCCGCCTCGTCGGCGTCGTGCGCGGCGGGCCGCAGGATCTCGGCGGCGAACTCGCGGACGGTCTCGGCAATCATCTGTTGATCGTCGGTGGGGGTCAGGTCGAACAGGTCGGTGCGGACGGCGGTGTCGAGGCGCTGCGGTGCGTTGCCGCCGGTGACCTTCTTGAAGGTGCGGGTGGCGGCGCCGAGTGTCTTGAAGCCGGTCTTGGTGGACTGGTATGTCACCCGGTCGATGGCCTGCCGGAGGTTGTACCGGTCCGCGAGCTCCGAACCGGTGATCCGCGTGAGCACGCGCATCGCGGCGCCCATGGCGTCTCGTCGGAGGGGGTTCAGGCCCACCGCGGACGTGTCGCGAGGGGTGTTCCGGGCCACACTCTCTTGCTTGCTCATGATCACCAGAAGTTTCTCGATGTGGGGACGGACACCACTACCTTACTCCGGAGTAAGGTAGGTGTCTACTATCGAGTAAGTTCGGGCGGGGCGTGACCCGCGCGGGTCACCGCAGGTGCCTGAGCACGCCCTCGTGCAGCGCCCCGTTGGTGGCTACCGCGCTGCCGCCGTGCGGGCCGGCCGCACCTTCCAGATTCGTGAACCGGCCCCCCGCCTCCCGGACCAGCACGTCGAGCGCGGCCAGGTCCCACAGGGACACCTCGGGCTCCAGTGCGACGTCGACCGCACCCTCCGCAAGCAGGCAGTACGAATAGAAGTCGCCGTAGGCCCGCACCCGCCACACCTCGTCGGTGAGCGCGACGAACTCGTCGCGCCGGCCGCGCTCGCGCCAGCCGGACAGGCTCGAGAAGCTCAGCGACGCCGCGGACAGGTCGGTGACCTGCGAGACGGCGATGCGGCGCGGCTCCGCGCCGTCGTACGCCATCCACGCGCCCGCACCCGCCGCGGCCCACCAGCGACGGTTCAGCGCGGGGGCGCTCACCACGCCCACCACGGGCACGCCGTCCTCGAGCAGGGCGATCAGGCTGGCCCACACCGGCACGCCACGCACGAAGTTCTTCGTCCCGTCGATCGGATCGACCACCCACTGCCGGCCGGTGAACACCGCGTCGCCGCCGAACTCTTCGCCGAGGATCGCGTCTCCCGGGCGCGCTGTGCCGAGGGTGCCGCGCACGGCCCGTTCGACCCCGAGATCGGCATCCGACACCGGTGTCAGGTCCGGCTTGTCGGTGACGGTCAGGTCGAGGGCGCCGAACCGGGCGCGCGTGATGGCGTCCGCCTCGTCGGCGAGGCGCAGGGCGAGGTCCAGATCGGCCGAGAGGTCGGTGCTCATGCCTCAGACGCTAGCCGAGGGCCCACCGGGCCCCGAGCGGTGGCGAGCCACCGTCGCACACCCGGTAGCCTTGGGAATCGTGCATCCCGATGTTTCCGCAGACCTGGCCGAACTGGCGACTACCCTCGAGACCGTCGAGGCGGTTCTCGACGTGGAGGAGCTGCGCCGGCGTATCGACGAGCTCGAGCACCAGGCCGCCGACCCGGAGCTGTGGAACGACCAGGAGCACGCGCAGCAGGTCACCAGCCAGCTCTCGCACGCCCAGGGCGAACTGCGCCGCGTCGAGGAGCTGCGCTCGCGGCTCGACGACCTGCCGGTGCTCTACGAGCTCGCCGAGGGCGAGGAGGGCGAGGACCGCGCCACCGCCCTGGCCGACGCCGATGCCGAGCGCGCCGGCCTGCGCACCGACATCGAGGCGATGGAGGTGCGCACGCTCCTCTCCGGCGAGTACGACCAGCGCGACGCGCTGGTCAACATCCGCGCCGGCGCCGGCGGTGTCGACGCCGCGGACTGGGCCGAGATGCTCATGCGCATGTACATCCGGTGGGCCGACAAGCACGGCTACCCGGTCGAGGTGTACGACACCTCGTACGCGGAGGAGGCGGGTATCAAGTCCGCGACCTTCGCGATCAAGGCGCCCTACACGTACGGCACCCTTTCGGTCGAGATGGGCACCCACCGGCTCGTGCGGATCAGCCCCTTCGACAACCAGGGCCGCCGCCAGACGTCGTTCGCCGAGGTCGAGGTGCTGCCGGTCGTCGAGACCACCGACCACATCGACGTCGACGAGAACGACATCCGCGTCGACGTGTACCGTTCGTCCGGCCCGGGCGGGCAGTCCGTCAACACCACCGACTCCGCGGTGCGCCTGACCCACATCCCCACGGGCATCGTCGTCACCTGCCAGAACGAGAAGTCGCAGTTGCAGAACAAGGTGTCGGCCATGCGCGTGCTGCAGGCCAAGCTGCTCGAACGTAAGCGGCAGGAGGAGCGCGCGGAGATGGACGCGCTCAAGGGCGACGGCGGCAGCTCGTGGGGCAACCAGATGCGCTCCTACGTCCTGCACCCGTACCAGATGGTCAAGGACCTGCGCACCGAGTACGAGGTGAACAACCCGGCCGTCGTCCTCGACGGCGACATCGACGGGTTCCTCGAAGAGGGCATCCGGTGGCGCATGCGCGAGAACCAGAAGCAGAATCACTAACTCGGCTACGGAGGATCCCCCTGTTTCCCGGTACCAGGCTCCTCGACTGGCTGTCGACCAGCGGTCTGCAGATCGCCCTGACCGTGCTCGGCGCTGCGCTCGTCGCGCGATTCGTCAGCTGGATCGGCGGACGCATCACCCGCCGCATCGACGAGACGTATCAGCAGTCCGACGCGCTGGTGCGCTCGGAGGTGACGAAACACCGGCACTCGGTGGCGCAGGTGATCACCTGGGTGGTCATCACGTTCGTCTACATCGTCGCCACCCTGAAGGTGTTCGACTACCTCGCGCTGCCCATCGGCAGCCTGGTGGCCCCCGCGACCGTCCTCGGCGCGGCGCTCGGCTTCGGCGCCCAGCGCATCGTCCAGGACATTCTCGCGGGATTCTTCATCATCACCGAACGGCAGTACGGGTTCGGTGACACGGTCCAGATCTCGGTGACCGGGGCCTCCGCCGACGCCGTGGGCACGGTCGAGGACGTCACCCTGCGCGTGACCAAGCTGCGCAACGCGGCCGGCGAGGTCATCACCGTGCCCAACGGGCAGATCAACAAGGCCGTCAACCTTTCCAAGGACTGGGCCCGTGCGGTCGTCGACGTGCCGATCCCGGTCACCGCCGACATCGCGGAGGTCAACGACATCCTGCACGAGGTAGGCGTCAAGGCCTTCGAGGACGAGAAGCTGAAGGAACTGCTGCTCGACGAGCCCACCGTGATGGGCGTCGAGAGCCTCGAGGTCGACCAGGTCAGCGTTCGCATGGTCGCGCGCACCCTGCCGGGCAAGCAGTTCCAGGTGGGACGGGAACTGCGCGTGCGGGTCGCGCTCGCGTTGCGCCGGCAGGGCCTCACCGTCCATCCGCAGCTCGACACGTCCACCCCGATCCACGGGATCGAGGCGGTGCGGTGAGCGAGCGTCGCAAGTTCCACATCCCGGATCACGTCTTGGGCGGCCGGCTGCGTACCACCACCCTGACCCTGTGCCTGGTGTGGCTGGGGCTGTGGATGCTCTACCTGTACCTCAACCCGGAGGAGGAACAGGGCACGGCGACGGCGCCTCCGGGCGCGGTGGTCGTCAGCGAAACGCCGTACGTGCCGTACGTGCCGGAGCCCACCACCGCCGCACCGAGCCCCACGCCTACCGGTACGGAGCCGACGACGACCACGCCGGCGCCGACCGGGACCGGATCCACGCCCGGCGGAGCGGCTTCGCGCACCGTTCCCGAGTCCCCGGCCCCGACGACCACGACAACTCAGCCCGGTCTGCGGCTGCCCGAGATTCCGATTCCCGGCCTGGGCGATTCGTCCCCCGCCGAACCTACCGGCGAGTCGGTTCCTTAGGTCACCGTCCGATAACGGCTAGCATGGCGGCGTGATCCGCCTGGAGAATGTGTCCAAGTCGTACAAGACGTCGACCCGGCCCGCCCTCGACAAGGTGAGCGTCGAGATCGACAAGGGCGAGTTCGTCTTCCTCATCGGCCCGTCCGGTTCCGGGAAGTCGACCTTCCTGCGGCTGCTCCTGCGTGACGACACGCCCACCTCCGGTGATATCCACGTGGCGGACTTCCACGTCAACCGCCTGTCGGCGCGCCGGGTGCCCAGGTTGCGGCAGAACCTCGGCTGCGTGTTCCAGGACTTCCGGCTGCTGCAGCGCAAGACGGTGGCCGAGAACGTCGCGTTCGCGCTCGAGGTGATCGGCAAGCCTCGCTCGGTCATCGCTCGCACCGTGCCCGAGGTGCTCGACCTCGTCGGCCTGTCCGGCAAGGCCGACCGCCTGCCCACCGAGCTGTCCGGCGGCGAACAGCAGCGCGTCGCGATCGCCCGGGCATTCGTGAACCGGCCCCTGGTGCTCATGGCCGACGAACCCACCGGCAATCTCGACCCGGACACCAGCCAGGACATCATGATGCTGCTCGAGCGCATCAACCGCACGGGCACCACCGTGCTCATGGCCACCCATGACCACCACATCGTCGACTCCATGCGGCGCCGCGTGGTCGAGCTCGATCTCGGTCGGGTCGTGCGCGACGAGGCGCGCGGCGTCTACGGCGTCGGCCGCTGACCGCGCCCTTCCGCTCCCAACGCTCTCGCCCCTCCGGCAACCGAAGGACTTCGACACTCCATGCGTGCCAGCTTCATCCTGAGCGAGGTCGTCACCGGCCTGCGCCGCAACCTGACCATGACCGTCGCGATGATCCTGACCACCGCGATCTCCCTCGGCCTGTTCGGCGCGGGCCTGCTCGTCGTGCAGATGGCCGACAAGACGCAGCAGATCTTCCTCGACCGGGTCGAGGTGCAGGTGTTCCTCACCGACGACATCTCGACCCTCGACCCCGACTGCGAACAGGACATCTGCCGCACCCTACGTTCGGACCTCGAGAACACCCCGGCGGTGGTGTCGGTGCAGTACCTCAACCGCGAGGACGCCGTCGCCGACGCGACCGAGCGGGTCTTCAAGGACCAGCCGGAGCTCGCCGAGCTCGTCAGCCCCGAGAGCTTCCCGGCCTCGTTCAAGATCAAGCTCTCGGACCCCGACCGGTTCGGGGTGATCGAGGACCAGTTCGCCGTCCGTCCCGGCGTCGACAGCGTGCTCAACCAGAAGGACCTCGTCGAGCGGCTGTTCAGCGTGCTGGGCGGCGTCCGCAACGCCGCCTTCGCGATCGCCACGGTCCAGGCGGTCGCTGCGATCCTGCTCATCGCGAACATGGTGCAGATCGCCGCGTTCACCCGCCGCGCCGAGGTGGGCATCATGCGGTTGGTCGGCGCCACCCGCTGGTACACCCAGCTGCCGTTCCTGCTCGAGGCCGTCGTGGCGGCCGTGATCGGCGCGGCGCTGGCGATCGCGGGGTTGTTCGTCGCGAAGGGCGCCTTCGTCGACGAGGTGCTCTCGGAGGTCTACGAGGCCAACATCGTCGCCCGCATCTCCAACAGCGACGTGCTGCTGGTCTCGCCGATCCTGGTGCTGGTGGGCGTCGGCATGGCGGCCCTGACCGCCTACGTCACCCTGCGTCTGTACGTGCGTGAATAGGGCCGCACCGGTGCGCGGGAATATCTCGTTGTGTCCGCTACCTATGCTGTACACAGATCTGTCGGACGCATCGAGGACCGGAGGGGCCCGAAAGTGAAGGAAAAGGGCCGCAAGGTCATCGCCACGAATCGCAAGGCGCGGCACAACTACACCATTCTCGACACGTACGAGGCCGGAGTCGCGCTCCTGGGCACCGAGGTCAAGAGCCTGCGCGAGGGCAAGGCGTCGCTCGTCGACGCGTTCGCCACCGTCGACGACGGCGAGGTGTGGCTGCGCGGGCTGCACATCCCCGAGTACGGGCACGGAACGTGGACCAACCACGCGCCCCGGCGCACCCGCAAGCTGCTGCTGCACCGCCGGGAGATCGACAACCTCGTCGGCAAGACCCGTGAGGGCAATCAGACCCTGGTCCCGCTGTCGATGTACTTCTCCGACGGCAAGGTGAAGGTCGAACTGGCACTGGCCAAGGGTAAGCAGGACTACGACAAGCGGCAGGACCTGGCCCGTCGCACCGCCGAGCGCGAGGTGACCCGCGAACTCGGCCGGCGGGTGAAGGGCATGCGCTGACGGCGATCGTGCTCGCCCTGGTGGCCGCGGTCGGCTACGGGGTGAGCGACTTCCTCGGCGGGGTCGCGTCCCGCCGGGTGGCGGCGCTGCGGTTCGTGATCGTCTCGTACCCGCTGTCGCTGCTGCTGGTGCTCGCGGTCGCACCGCTCGTGGGCGGCGACCTCACCCCCGAGTCGCTCGGCTGGGGCGCGGCGGCCGGTGTCGCCGGTGGGCTCGCGATCTGGTGGTTCTATCTCGCGCTCGCCGCGGGCCCGATGTCGGTGGTGTCCCCGCTCACCGCCGTGCTCGTGGCCGGCATCCCGGTGCTCGTCGGGATCGCGACAGGGGAGCGGCCCGGACCGGTCGCCTACGCCGGCATCGCGATCGCCCTCGTCGCCGTCGTGCTGGTCAGTCGCGAATCGAAGGAAGGCGTCGCCGGGGACGAGCAACCCCGATTCACCGCGAACGTCGCGTGGCTGACCGTCGGCTCCGGAGTCGCGTTCGCGCTGATGTTCGTCGCGCTGCACCGCGTCCCCGAGGGCACCGGCCTGTGGCCCCTCGGCATGTCCCGGCTCACGGCGACGCTCGTCGTGTGGGCGGTGGCCTTGGGGGTGCGGCAGATGATCCGGCCGCCGAGCCGGGTGTATCCGCACATCGTCGCGGTCGCGGTGCTGGACGTGATCGCCAACGGTGCCCTGATGTTCGCTTTCCAGGGCGGCATGCTGTCGCTGGTGAGCGTCATCGGCGCGCTGTACCCGGCGGCGACCGTGCTGCTGGCGATGGTCGTGCTGGGCGAGCGGATCGGGCGCGGCCAGATGACCGGCATGGTGCTCGCCCTCACCGCCGTCGGCATGATCACCGCAGCCGCCTGAGGGCTGTGAGCCACGTCATTCGCGTCGCGGCGGAAATGGGAATGACGGAGGGCGGTCCGCGCGTTAGAGTGGGTAGTCCTGCGAAAGCCGCAGGTACGTACGGGGCTGAACGGTTTCGACTGCGTACGTTGAGTCAGGGGAAGCGTGTCGGTGCAGGCAAGAGACCACCGTAAGCGTCGCTGCAAACCAATAAGCGCCGAGTCTACTCAGCGCGAGTACGCCCTCGCTGCCTAAGCGAGTGCGTCTCTGTCAGACCGGGTGCGCTCCCGCCCCGGATCCTGGCATCGACTAGGGAGCTCCACCGTACGGCTCGGTCGCGGAGCCGGACGGGACAACAAACAGCGACTGGGATCGTCATCTCGGCTTGTTCGCGGGACCGGGAGATCCAAGTAGAGACATAGCGAACTGCACACGGAGAAGCCCTGGCGAGGCGGCGGAGGACCCGGGTTCGATTCCCGGCAGCTCCACCGGAAACGCGAAGGACCCCGGCCACCCGGCCGGGGTCCTTCGCGTATGCCGGCCCTCTACGGTTACCGGCATGGAGTACAAGCCGACGGCCGTCGTCGCCGCGGGCGGCGCGGTGGGCGCCGTGACCCGATACGCGCTGTCCGTGCAGTTCCCTGGCATCTGGACGATCGCGGCGATCAACGTCGCCGGTTCGCTGCTGCTCGGCGTCGTCGCAGCGATGCTCGGTCCCGACCGGCTGTGGCGCCTGTTCCTCGGCGTCGGTGTGCTCGGCGGCTTCACCACCTTCTCCACATTCGCCGTCGACACGGTCCGCCACCCCGCGACTGCCGTCGTCTACGTGACCGTGACGCTCGTGGGGGCACTCGCGGCGGCGCGCGCCGGCATGGCGGCCGGCGAGGCGTGGCGGCACCGGACGGCCCGATGACCGTCCTGCTCGTCGCTCTCGGCGGCGGTGCCGGGGCGGTCCTGCGCTATCTCGCCGGCCGGCACGTCCGCTCCTACCGCAGCGTCCCGGTGGCGACCCTGACCGTCAACGTCCTCGGTTGCCTGCTGCTGGGGCTGCTGTCCGGGGCCGCGCTCGCGCCGTCGGCGTTCGCGCTGCTCGGCACCGGGTTCTGCGGGGGCCTGACCACCTATTCGACATTCGCCGTCGAGACGGTCGGCCTCGTCCGGGTGCGCCGCCCGGTCACCGCGACGGTGTACGCGGCGGTGAGCGTGCTCGCCGGCACGGCCGCGGCGTGGGCCGGGTATGCCCTCACGTCCTGACCGACCGTGATCGGCGCGCGCCGGGCACGCCGGGCGGGCAAGATGAGCAGGGCAGGGTCGGGTGGACGAGGAGGTCACATGGCGCACGAACGAGCGGGACAACCGGCGGCGGCCGAGGATCTGGAGGATCTCGCGCATCTGGTCACCGCGTACTACACGGTGACGCCGGACTCACAGGATCCGCTGCAGCAGGTGGCCTTCGGCACCTCCGGCCACCGCGGTTCCAGCCTCGACGGCGCCTTCAACGAGCAGCACATCCTCGCCACCACCCAGGCGATCGTCGAGTACCGGGCGGCGCAGCAGATCACCGGTCCGCTGTTCCTCGGCCGCGACACCCACGCGTTGTCGGAGCCTGCGTGGACGAGCGCGCTCGAGGTGCTCGCCGCCAACGGCGTCGACGTGGTGATCGACGCGCGCGACCGCTACACGCCGACCCCGGCCGTGAGCCACGCGATCCTGCGGCACAACGCGGCGGGTGGATCCGGGGCCCGCGCCGACGGCATCGTCGTCACCCCGTCGCACAATCCGCCCCGCGACGGCGGCTTCAAGTACAACCCGCCGCACGGCGGGCCCGCCGACACCGATGCGACGTCGGCGATCGCGGCGCGCGCCAACGAACTGCTCGCCGCGGGGCTGAACGGGGTACGCCGGGTGTCCGCCGTCCAGGCGCTCGCCGACGCCGGCCGGCACGATTTCCTCGCCGCCTACATCGACGACCTGCCGAATGTCCTCGATCTCGACGCCGTCCGCGACGCCGGGTTGCGCGTCGGCGCCGATCCGCTCGGCGGCGCCAGCGTCGACTACTGGGGCGAGATCGCCGAGCGGCACCGGCTGGACCTGACCGTCGTCAACCCGCTCGTCGACGCCACCTGGCGGTTCATGACCCTCGACACCGACGGCAGGATCCGGATGGACTGCTCGTCGCCCAACGCGATGGCGTCGTTGATCGGCGTCCGCGATCGCTACGACCTGGCGACCGGCAACGACGCCGACGCCGACCGGCACGGCATCGTCACCCCCGACGGGGGCCTGATGAACCCGAACCACTATCTCGCGGTCGCGATCGACTACCTGTACCGGCACCGGTCCGGATGGTCGGCCGAAGCGAAGGTCGGCAAGACCCTCGTGAGCTCGTCGATGATCGACCGGGTGGCCGCGGGCCTGGGCCGGGGTCTGCTCGAGGTGCCGGTGGGCTTCAAGTGGTTCGTCCCCGGCCTGCTCGACGGCACCCTCGGCTTCGGTGGTGAGGAGAGCGCCGGCGCCTCGTTCCTCCGGCGCGACGGCTCGGTGTGGACCACCGACAAGGACGGCATCCTGCTGGCCCTGCTCGCGTCCGAGATCACCGCCGTGACCGGCACGACCCCCTCCCGGCGCTACGCCGAACTCGCCGAGCGCTACGGCGACCCGTCGTATGCCCGGGTCGACGCGCCCGCCACGCGCGAGCAGAAGGCCGTCCTGGCGAAGCTCTCGCCCGAGCAGGTCGACGCCACCGAACTCGCCGGCGAACCGATCACCGCGACCCTCACCGCTGCGCCGGGCAACGGTGCCGCGCTCGGAGGCCTGAAGGTCACGACCGAGAACGCGTGGTTCGCGGCCCGGCCCTCCGGCACCGAGGACGTGTACAAGATCTACGCCGAATCGTTCCTCGGTCCGGAGCATCTCGCCCGCGTCCAGGACGCGGCGCGGGACCTGGTGTCCCACGTCCTCGGCTGAACCCGCACCGGCGGGACGCGCCCGCCCGCCCGGTCGTGCGCGTCGCTAACATCAGGCCATCATGCGAACACGCGACGCCGCCCTGCCGCGGGAGATCTGGGTCCTGGTCAGCGCGGCCTTCGTCATCGCCCTCGGTTTCGGTCTCGTCGCGCCCGCGCTGCCGCAGTTCGCGCGCAGCTTCGGGGTGGGGGTCACCGCGGCGTCCGTCGTCATCTCGGCGTTCGCGGCGATGCGCCTGCTGTTCGCCCCCGCGAGCGGAAACCTCGTGCAGCGGCTGGGCGAGCGGCCGGTGTACACCGCCGGCGTGCTCATCGTGGCGCTGTCCACCGGCGCCTGCGCCTTCGCGACGGACTACTGGCAGCTGCTGCTGTTCCGGGCGCTCGGCGGCATCGGCTCCACCATGTTCACCGTCTCGGCGCTCGGGCTGCTGATCCGCATCTCCCCGCCGAACGCGCGGGGCCGGGTGTCGGGGCTCTACGCGACGAGCTTCCTGCTCGGCAACATCGGCGGCCCCCTGGTCGGTGGCGCCCTGGTCGGACTGGGACTGCGGGCACCGTTCCTCATTTATGCGGTGGCGCTGCTCGTCGCCGCAGCGGTCGTGTTCGTGAGCCTGCGTCACTCCGCGCTTGCCGCGCCGGACTCCGGCGGCGCCATGCCGGTGATGCGGTTGCGGGAGGCTCTGCGGTCGCCGGTGTACCGGGCCGCGCTCGGGTCGAACTTCGCCAACGGCTGGGTCGTCTTCGGCGTGCGGGTGGCGATGGTGCCGCTGTTCGTCGTGGAGGTCCTCGGGCGCGACGCCGCCCTCGCCGGGGTGGCGCTGACGGTGTTCGCCGTGGGCAACGCCCTGGTCCTGATGGTCTCCGGGCGGTTGTCCGACCGGTTCGGCCGCCGCCCGTTCGTCCTGCTCGGACTGGTGGTGTGCGGGACCAGCACGATCGCGATGGGCCTCACCACGAACCTCGCGCTGTTCTTCGCGACGTCGCTGCTGGCCGGCGTCGGGTCCGGCCTGATGAACCCGGCCCAGCAGGCGTCCGTCGCCGACGTGGTCGGCAGCAAGGCGCGCGGGGGCCCGGTGCTGGCGACGTTCCAGATGACCGCCGACGTGGGAGCGGTGATCGGACCGGTAGCTGCCGGAATCCTGGCTCAGCAGGTGTCGTACGGGGCCGCCTTCGCCGTGACCGGCGCCGTCATGCTGCTCGTCGCCGTGCCCTGGGCGCTGGCGCCGCGGCCCGCCCGGGAACCCGCAGTGACCGAGGCCACGGAGATCTGACCCCCGTCGTCGGTACTGTCGAAGGGGTGTGGATTCCCCTGTTCAGCCTGCTCGCCCGGCTCGGTCTCGCTGCCGTGTGGCTGATCTCCGGCTGGATCAAGTTCGCCGATCCGTCGCAGACCGTCGTGGCCGTCCGCGCATACCAGTTGTTGCCCGAGACACTCGTGCGACCCGTTGCGGCCGGTCTGCCGATCCTCGAACTCGTGCTCGGGCTGCTGCTGCTGATCGGACTCGCGGTGCGCGCCGCAGCGGTCGCGGGCGCGGCTGCGCTGCTGACCTTGATCGCGGTGATCGCCTCGGTATGGGCCCGCGGCCTGTCCATCGACTGCGGGTGCTTCGGCGGCGGTGGGGCGGCGGACGTGGACGGCTGGGACTACGCCGGGGAGATCGCACGAGACCTCGGCTTCCTCGCCCTGGCCGGGTGGCTGACGGTGTTCCCTCGCAGTCCGTTCGCGCTCGGCCCCGGCTCACGGGCGAGGCTCTCAGCACGCACTCAGTCCGTGATGGCAGAGTGATCCCGCATCGATCCCCGAGCAGCGAAGGGCAGATTCCGTGAGCGCGAAGAAGGTCAAACCGGTCAAGTACACGCCGGAGCCGACGTCGAGCAAGTCCACCTTCATCCTCGGCGGCATCGCGGTCCTGGTCATCGCGGTGCTGGTCATCGGGGGGGTGTTGTGGCAGGCGAACCGCGGCAAGGCGCGCAATGAGGGATACGGGACGGTGCAGAACGCCGCGGTGCAGGTGGAACTGCAGGACGACGGTGTCATCGTGCTCGGTCTTCCCGACGCCGCGACCACGATCGACGTGTTCGAGGATCCGCTGTGTCCGTACTGCGCCGAACTCGAGCACAAGCACGGCCAGGAACTGGCGCAGGCGGTCGACGCCGGCGACGTCGCCGTGCGGTACCACATGCTCGCGTTCCTCGATCAGCTCTCCGCGAGCGGCGACTACTCGACCCGCGCGGTCGCGGCCGGCCAGTGCGTTGCGCAGACCGGGGACGCGACGGCGTTCTCCGCGTTCCACGCCGCGTTGCTCTCGCCGGAGAACCAGCCCGCCGAGCGGAGCGACAGCGACCTCACCAACGCCGAGCTGGCACAGATGGCTCGGGACGCCGGGGCGTCCGACGAGGCGGCGCAGTGCGTCGCCGACGGCGCGCGCGTCGAGCAGGCTGCGGTCGACGCGGAGGCGGGACGGCAGGCGCTCGCGGCGGCGGGCGCGTCCGGCACCCCCGCGGTGGTGCACAACGGCACCGTGATCGACGCCCTCGGCAACGACAACTGGGTGGCCGAACTCGGCTGAGGCGGTGGCGACGGTGGTCGGGCGTTCGACCACCGTCGCCCTCACCGTCGTCACTGACCAGGCGATTTGTTGTCGTTGACGGCGATGGTGTAATTTTCTTTTCGCACCGGGGAGTGAATCCCGGGTGACGATCCGAGTACGGGGCTATGGCGCAGCTGGTAGCGCACCACACTGGCAGTGTGGGGGTCAGGGGTTCGAGTCCCCTTAGCTCCACCATCACCGCGAGAGGCGAGAGTGAATGCTCTCGCCTCTCGTCGTGAGAGGCCACCGCGGGTGGCCCGGTTGTTCTGCACGGGGCTATGGCGCAGCTGGTAGCGCACCACACTGGCAGTGTGGGGGTCAGGGGTTCGAGTCCCCTTAGCTCCACTCCCTCCGGGACTCTCCGGATCCTTCTCCCACCGTGTCGGCGCCACTCTCCGGGCAATGCCGACATTTTTCACTTCGGAACCTGCTCCACGCTCTCGTCCGGCGGCGCACACTGTGATGGATCGCTTCGAAAACGGGAGAGGTGAGCTGTCGTGTCCGAAGGTTCGAGCGTTACCCCGGGTTCTCCTGCTGGTGCGGGTGCCACCGCCGGTGCAGGTTCCACCGCAGCGGCGGGTGCGTCCGCGCGCCACGGTGGTGGTGCCCACGAGGCCGGCGGTCCCGCCGCCGCGGTCCGCCACGGCACCGGCCCTGCATCCGGGTCCGGTCTGAAGCAGGGCTTTGCCGCGGGCACGTCGATCGCGGCCGGCATCCTGCTCGCAACGGTCGGCGTCCTGCAGGTCCTGCAGGGCATCGCCGCGATCGCCAAGGACGACATCGTCGTCGTCGGCCAGGAATACACCTTCGCCTGGAGCGTCTCGGCATGGGGCTGGGTGCATCTGATCCTGGGCATCCTCGTCGCCGTGATCGGTCTCGCTCTCGTCACGGGGGCCACGTGGGCGCGCGTCGCCGCGATCGTCATCGCGGCGCTGTCGATCATCGCGAACTTCCTGTGGTTGCCCTACTACCCGGGGTGGTCGCTCGCGATCATCGCGATCGACGTGGTGGTGATCTGGGCGGTGTCCACCTGGGATGCCGATCGCACCTGGGATGCCGGTCGCACCGAGCCGGACTACCGCCCCTGATCAACCCTCGTACAGCCGCTGCACCACCTCGGCGCAGCGCGCGAGCACCCGCTCCCGCAGCGGGCGTCCGTGCGCGTCGACCTCCGTGGGCGGCAGCGGTGCGGGCAGCACGGTGAACCGGCGGATGCGTTCCCAGCGGCCGAGCTCCGCATTGAGGCGGTCGACGGCGGCCGCGGCCTCGGCCGGTGGGATCGCCCGGCCCGAGGTGGGGACAACAAGTCCTACGCAGTAGGGGCGAAGTTCGCCCACCACGACGAGGTCCGCGCCGGGCAACAGGGCCCGGAACCGGCGTGCGACGGCGACCGGCGCGACGTACTTGCCGGTCGAGGTCTTGAACACCTCCTTCTTGCGGCCGCGCAGTGTGACGAAACCGTCGTCGTCGACGACGGCGCGATCGCCGGTGTGGAACCAGCCGTCGCGGTCCAGGGCCGCCGCGGTGCGCTCGGCGTCGGCGTGGTAGCCGGTCATGACGGCGGGGCTGCGGACGAGCAGTTCCCCGTCGGAGGCGATGCGCACCTGCGTGCCGGGCAGGGGCCGGCCCACGGAACCGGGACGCCGGCTGTCCGGCCGGTTGACGCAGCACGGACCCGCGGTCTCGGTGATGCCGTATCCCTCGAGCGCCGGCACGCCGGCCCCTTCGAACCACTCGGCCAGCGGACGGTCGAGCCGGGCCGAGCCGGAAAGCACGAACCGCAACCGGCCCAGCTCCGCGGCACCGGACTCCACGCCGGCGCGGATCTTACCCAGCACGTGGGGAACGGACCCGAGGAATGTCGGCCGGACCTCGCCGAGGTGCTGCACGACCCGATCGGCACGGCCGTCGACGATCGTCGGCACACCGAGGTGCACACCCACGAACAGCAGCGCGCGTCCGAAGACGTGGGAGAGCGGCAGCCACAGCAGTTGCAGGTCCGAGGGCGTGAGCATGCCCAGGCGGGCCATGGCCCGGGCCTCGTAGGTGACGGCGGCGTGCGGCAGGCACGCGCCCTTGGCGGTGCCGTCGGAGGAGGTGTAGATCAGGGTGGCGAGGTGGTCGGGCCCCACGCCCGCGATGCGGGCCGTGACGGCCCCGGGATCGGTGGCCAGGAGCCGTCGGCCCTCGGCCTCGAGTTCGCCGAGCCGGTCCAGGTGCAGCACCGGCGCGGTGGGCAGCGGCCGGTCGGCGAAGGTCAGCACGCTGCCCGAATGCCGGAGCAGCGCCACCACCTCCGCCGGCGGGGTGGCGGGATAGACCGGCACGGTGACCGCCCCCGCGCACACGATCGCGAGGTCGGCGAGGATCCATTCGTAGCTGGTGGCTGCGCAGACGGCGACGTGCGCGCCCGGGAGGATTCCACGGCCGATCAACCCGGCGGCCAGGGCGGTGACCCGGCTGGCCACCTCGGTCCACGACACGCTCGTCCAGTCGTCGCCGCTGGGGTGCCGGAACGCCTCCGCGTGGGGCGTGCGGGCCACCCGGTCGAGCAGCAGCCGCGGCACGGTGCGGGCGGATTCACCCATCGCTGCTCGTCAATCCGCCGGGCCGCAGGGAGCGGCCGATCGCGCGGGCCGCGGTGCGGACCAGTTGGGACAGGGCGGTGACCTGCGCGGTGTCGGCGGCGGCGACGATCGACAGCGCCGCGATGGCGACGCCGGGCCGCTCGAAGATCGGTGCGGCCACGGAGACCGCCTCCATCGTCACCTGCCGATCGCTCACCGCGATCTCGGAGCGACGTACCTCGGCCAGGACCCGGCGCAGCTCGGCGGGGGAGGTGAGGGTGCGTTCGGTGAACCGCTCCAGCGGCCGGGCCAGCACCTCCTCCTGAACGGAGCGCGGTGCGAATGCGAGCAGCACGAGTCCCAGGCCGGACGCGTGGATGGGAAAGGGGCTGCCGACCCGGGTGAGGGTCTTCACCGCCCGCTGGCCGCGCAGGCGTTCGACGAACACCACCTCGGTGCCCTCCCGCACACCGAGCTGCACGTTCTCCTGGGTGATCTGCGACAGGTCCTCCATCACGGGCAGCGCCAGCTCCCGCAGCAGCGTGCCGCGTGGCGCGAGCGCCGCGACCTGCCACAGCCGGAGCCCGATGCTGAAGCGGCCGGACGAGTCGCGTTCCAGCGCGCCCCATTCGGTGAGATCCCCGGCGAGCCGGTGCACCGTGGTGAGCGGCAGGCCGGTGCGCCGGGAAATCTCGCTCAGGGTCAGGTTGGGTTGCTCGCGCGTGAACGCCTCCAGGAGGGTGAGCGCGCGTACCGTGACGGAACCGGTGGCCGGGCGGGCGGCGCCGGTGGGGGTCACGGTGTGCTCACCCCTTCCTCGGGAACTGCTCCGGTCAGGCCGGTTCGACTCTGAGCGGAATGCTAGCCCAGCCCTTGAGCGTGTTGTTCGGTTGCGGCACCGGATCCCCGGCCGGTTCGATCCGCCGGATCCGCCGTGCCAGTGCGGTGAGCAGCACCTCGGCCTCGAGCCGCGCGATCGGCTGGCCGACGCACTGGTGGATGCCCATGCCGAACGCGACGTGTCCGGCGGCGGAGCGGTGGATGTCGACGACGTCCGCATCGGGTCCCCATCGCCGTTCGTCGCGGTTGGCGGCGCCGAGGAACAGCAGGACCTTGCGGCCCTCGCCGATGGGGACGCCGGCCACCTCGGTGTCGGTGGAGGTGGTGCGGAAGAAGGTCTGCACGGGCGATTCCCAGCGCAGCGCCTCGTCGAACACGAACTTCGCAAGCGCCGGCCGGGCGTGCAGCGCCTGCCACTGCCCGGGGAACCGCGTCATGGCGTAGACGGTGTTGGCGATGCCGTGAACGGTGGTGTCCACGCCGGCGGTGAGCAGGGATCGAACGAGCATCGGCGCCTGTTCGGCGGTGATGTCACCACGGTCGGCGGCCGCCCAGATCTGCGCGCCGAACCCGCCCGGCGCGAGATTCTCCCGCCGGCACGACTCCGCGACCCACGCCTGCGCCGGCCCGGACGCGGCGAGTGCCTTCTCCACGCGATCGTTGCGGGGGCCGAACGCGTTGAACGCCGTGGCGCCGTAAGGCAACAGATGCTCGCGGCCGTCTTCCCGGATCCCCACCGCGTCCGGGAACACCCGCAGGGGGAACACCTCGGCGAGATCGGTGACGGCGTCGAACTCACCGCGGGCCACGAGCGCGTCGGCCAGGGCGTCGGCCTCGGCCTCGAACCCGGCGCGTAGCGCGCGCACCGTGCGCGGCGAGACTACGGCCCCCATGGCCGCCCGCACGACCGTGTGGTCCGGCGGGTCGGCCTCGAGCAGCAGGCTCGGGGGACGCCACGGTGTCTCGTGGGCGAAGTCGGCCAGGCCGACCCCCCGTCCGGAGACGAAGGTGCGCCAGTCGGTGAGGCAGGCGTGAACCTCCTCGAACCTGCCCGTCGCGTACACGTCGTAGCGGGGCAGGAACACCACCGGTCCGGCGGCGCGCAGCCGGGTGTGGAACTCGTAGGGGTCGGCGAGGACGGCGTCGTCGAACGGGTCGTCGTCGAGGATGGGCGGTTGCATTGCGACGGTCACGGCGGTCACCTCGGGGGTCGGGCAGTCAGAGTTCGAGAACCAGGCGGGGGCAGGCGGCGCGGGACACGCAGATCAGCATGGTGTCGTGCGCGGCCTGTTCTTCGGGGGTCAGCAGGGAGTCGCGGTGGTCGACCGTGCCGGCGAGCACGGGGGTCTCGCAGGTGCCGCAGGTGCCTTCCCGGCAGGACGAGAGCACCTGGACGCCCGTGGCGGCGACGGCGTCCAGGACGCTTTCGTCGGACGCGACGGTGACGGTGGTGCCGCTCAGGGCCAGCTCCACCTCGAAGCCGTCCGAGCGCACCGGTGCCGACCGTTCCTTCGCGGCGAACCGTTCGATCCGCAGCGACCCGGCGGGCCGGTCGGCGCAGGCGGTGGTGACGGCGTCGAGCAGCCCGGCGGGGCCGCAGCAGTAGACGAGGGTGCCGGGACGTGGGTGTCCGAGCAGCGACGGCAGGTCGAGCGGGCCCCGTTCGTCCTGCGGCACGAGGGTGACCCGGCCCGGGTAGCGGGTGACGAGGTCGTCGGCGAACGCCATCGAGGCACGGCGGCGGCCGCCGTAGACGAGGGACCAGTCGGCGCCGGCCGCTTCGGCCGCGGCGATCATCGGCACGATCGGGGTGATCCCGATCCCGCCGGCCAGGAAGAGGTAGCGCGGCGCCGGGGCGAGGTCGAAGTTGTTGCGGGGTCCGTGAACGCGGACGCGGTCACCAATGGAGAGTTTGTCGTGCACGTACTGCGAGCCACCGCGGCCGTCGGCCTCGCGCAGGACGGCGATGCGCCACGACCCGGCGTCGGCCGGGTCGCCGCACAGCGAGTACTGGCGGACGAGGTCGTCGTCGAGCAGGAGATCGATATGCGCGCCGGGACTCCACGGCGGCAGGGGCTCGCCGTCCGGGTGCCGCAGGCGCAGCGCGACGACGCCGTCCGCGGGTTCCGTCCGCTCGACGATCTCGAGCTCCGTGTCGAACTCGGCTGCGGGGGAGTCTTTTTCCGGGAAGATCATGGTCGGGTCCTCACGTGTGGGCGAGTTCGCGGGTCGGTTCGGGTGACTGGGGGAGGGCGGCGACGTGGCCGACGGGATGGGCGAGCAGCCAGTCCCACAGCGTGACGGGATCCTCGGCGACGTGCCGGGCACCGCAATGGCACGTGCCCTCGAGGCGGTCGGAGCCGGGCAGCCACACGATGCGCATCACATGCGGCCCGCGCAGCATCCGGTTCGGTTGCGACGGCATCGGTCATCTCGTCTCGGCGAGGGCGCCGCCCGCCGTCATCGCCTGCAGGATCCGTCGCGCGGCCAGGGCGCCGGCGTCGATGTTGATGCTCAGTTCCTGGTAGCCCTCGGGCTCGGTGGCGAGCACCTGTTCGAGCCGGTCGAGCGCGACGACGTCCTGCAGCACGACGGTACGGTTGTTCTCGCGCAGGAACTCGGTGACCTCCTCCTCGTCGAGCGCAAAATCCCTTGCCACCGACCAGAAATCGTGCGTGGAGTGTTCGGTCTCCGGGGTGATCGCGTAGACCACCTCGACGTGGAACGCGTCGCTGTCGGGTCCGGTCTCGGGCGGCAGCACGCCGACGGGTGCGATCCGGCTGTGCAGCAGGTACAGGCACGGCGGGTGGTACTCGATGTCCTGCCACCGGGTGATGCGGCCGTCGAGGCCGGTCGATTCGGCGTAGAAGGGCGGGCATTCCGCGTCGGCGATGTGCCGGGAGACGTAGACGATCCCGGCCTCGTCGTCGACCTCGGTAGTGATGGGGGTCTCGGCCACCTCGGGGGTGCCGATGTAGCCGCCGTGCAGGTACGTCTCGTGGGAGAGGTCCATCAGGTTGTCGACGAGCAGGCTGTAACGCGCCTGCAGCGGCTCCATCCCCGAGACCACGGCGTAGCCGGGCGAGTCGAGCCACGGCGCCCGGGGGATGCGGGTCGGATCGGCCTCGGCCGGACGATCCGGGTCGGCGATCCAGATCCACACGAACGAGTCCTGCTCCACCACCGGGTAGGACTTCAGTCGCGCGGTGCGGGGCACCCGCTTCTGGCCCGGCACGGCCACGCAGCCGCCGTCGGACCCGTAGGTGAAGCCGTGGTAGCCGCACACGACCGTGTCGCCCTCGAGGCGGCTCGGCGCCTGCGAGAGCGGGAAGCGGCGGTGCACGCACCGGTCCGACATTGCGCTGACCTCACCGGATTCGGTGCGCCAGAACAGGATCGGCTCGTCGCAGATGGTCCGGGCGAACAGTTCCCGGTCGATCTCGTGGCCGTAGGCGGCCACGTACCACTGGTTCCGGGCGATCTTCGTCATGGTTGTCTCGTCTCCACGGGGATGGTTCCGGTCCGGGCGACCGGCGGATGCCTCCACCGTGGCGGGCGACACGTGACGGGCGCCACCCTCCTTCCGGATTCCGGAAAGTCGAGGGCTCTCCTTCCGGCATCCGGAAGGAGGGTGGATTCGCTGTGATCCGATCCGCAACGCTCCCCGCAGGTGACTCGCCTCACATCCTTCGAACAGGGGCCCGATACATGGCAATCGATCTACGTGAACGCATCGACACCAGCCCGATGACGCGCTTCCAATGGGGCGCGGTGGCGATCTGCGTGCTGCTCAACGTCCTCGACGGCTTCGACGTGCTCGTCATGGCCTTCACCGCCCAGGCGGTGTCCCAGGAGTGGGGCCTGTCCGGTTCGGCGCTCGGCCTGCTGCTCAGCGCAGGCCTGTTCGGCATGGCCGCGGGCTCGCTGTTCCTCGCGCCGTGGGCCGACACGATCGGCCGCCGCGGCATGATCCTGCTCTGCCTGGGGATCGCGTCGATCGGCATGCTTGCCTCCGCGGTCAGCCAGAGCGCCCTGCAGCTGGGACTGCTGCGTGCCCTCACCGGCGTCGGCATCGGCGGAATCCTCGCCAGCAGCAACGTCATCGCCAGCGAGTACGCCTCCAACCGGTGGCGCGGGCTGGCGGTGAGCCTGAACTCCACCGGCTACGCCCTCGGTGCCACCGCCGGCGGCATCATCGCCGTCGTGCTGCAGAACTCCTACGGATGGCGATCCGTGTTCCTGTTCGGCGGCGTCTGCACGGCGGTGATCATTCCGGTCGTGTACCTCCGCCTGCCCGAATCCCTCGACTTCCTGCTCGCCCGCCGGCCTGCCCATGCCCTCGCCCGCATCAACGCGTTCGCGGTCCGCGCCGGGCACCAGCCGCTCGCCGCGCTGCCCGCGCCGCGACAGACCGACGCGTCCGGGGCGCGGTCCGGCGTCAGGATCGGCAGCCTCCTCGCACCCCGGCAGCGTCGCTCGACGCTGCTCGTCTGGGCCGCGTTCTTCCTGACCATGTTCGCCTTCTACTTCGTGACGAGCTGGACGCCGAAGCTGCTGGTCGAGGCGGGCCTGTCGGCCGACCAGGGCATCACCGGCGGCGTGCTGCTGAACCTCGGCGGCATCTTCGGCGCGACGCTCCTCGGCGCACTGTCCGCGCGATTCGCGCTGAAGCGGGTCCTGGCGTCGTACATGGTGATCGCCGGCGCTCTGCTCGTGGTCTTCGTCCCCGCCACCGTCGCGGTGGTCGTCGCGTTCGCGCTCGGCGCCCTCATCGGCGTGTTCGTCAACGGGTGCATCGCAGGCCTGTATGCGATCACGCCCTCGGTGTATGCGCCGTCGGTGCGGGCGACCGGCGTCGGCTGGGGCATCGGCGTCGGCCGGCTCGGGGCGATCGCCTCGCCGATCGTCGCGGGTGCGCTGCTCGACCTGCACTGGTCGCCCGCCCAGCTCTACCTGCTCGTCGCCGGCGCCCTCGTACTCGCGGCCGTCGCCGTGGGGCGGCTGCGGTTCGAGGAGCCTGCCGCCGACATCCGGCCCGCCGACGCGCCCGCCCCGGTGGCCACCCACTGATCGGCGGGGCCGGCCGCCGGGGCGCTCGCGCTATCGTGACCGGAGTGAGCACCACGATCCCGGCCCCCGACACGCTGATCACGAACCTGCGGGACGTCCTGGTCGGGCCGCTCACCGAGATCGGCCAGCGCTTCTCGGCGCTGCTCACCGACCTGGTCCCGCACACCGCCCTGGTGATCTTCACGCGGGAATGCACCGGCCGGCCCCGCAAGGTGGCCGGCGACCCGGCCATCGTCGACCGCGTGACCATCGCCGAACTCGACCGCGTCCGAAGCGAACTCGCGACCGGACAGATCCGTCGCGGCCCGGCCCGGATCGCGGGCCGGGACCGCGACGTGTGGGCGATCCTCGACGCCACCGACACGCTGCTCGTACTCGTCCCGGGCGGTGCCCGCACCGGCTCGATTCCCCTCGAGCTGGTCCGGGCCCTGTTCGCCGTGGTGGCAACCGGCATCCAGCTGCAGGTCCGCAACGCCAGCCCGGCGTACCTCGCCGAATCCCGCGCCGCGTCCTCCGAACGCGCACGGACCGTGGCCGAGCTCACCGAGGCCCATGCCATGACGCTCGAGTCGATCCTCGCGACGCTGCGGTCGAGGGACCTCGACGACACCCGGGCCCGCATCACCGCGCGCGAGACCGCCACCAATGCCCTCATCGGGCTGCGCTCGGCCGTCGACCGGCACCGCGAACTCGCCGAGGAGGCGGTGACCACCGCCTTCGCCCGGCTGCACGGCGAACTGCGCGGTCTGCTCCGGCACCGCGACGTGGTCCTCGAGATGGTCGCCCCGCCGGTGGACGGGCGGGCGCTACCGGGCGAGGTCGCGCATGCGGCCCGCGCGCTCGCCCGGGGCGCGGTCCTCGCGATGTCCGCGCAGGCCGACCTCGGCCGCGTCCGGGTCGCGTGGAACTGCGACGGAACCGACCTGATGATCGACATCCGGGACGACGGTGACGGCGAGGCCGACGCCGCCGACCTCGCGCGGCAGCTACGGGACCGGGCCGAAACCCTCGGCGGCACCGTGGAGGCCGAGTCCACGCCCGGCTGGGGTTGCCGGGTCGCGGCCCGGCTGCCGCTCGACATGCCCGCACCCGTGGCCGGCAGCCCCGCACTCGAGGCGCTGGCGGTCCTCGCGCCACGCGAGGTGGAGGTGCTCGAGCACCTCGTCGCGGGCCGGCGGAACCGGGTGATCGCCGAGCGGCTCGGCGTCAGCGAGTCGACGGTCAAGTTCCACGTGGCCTCGGTGCTCCGCAAGCTCGGGGTGAGCACCCGCGGGGAGGCGGCCGCGCTCGGCGCCGAGGCGGGGATCAAGGCCGCGGGCTGACGTCCGTCCCGCGTGTCCACTCGGCCGCCCGCGCCACGATCTCGGCGGCGACGTCGGCGGGCTCGGCGTCGATGCCGACGACGATCGCCGTCTCGTCGGGCTCGAGCGGCTCGAGCGTGTCGAACTGCGAGTCCAGCAGGTCGGCCGGCATGTAGTGGCCGCGCCGCGTGCGGAGCCGTTCCCGGATCTGCTCGCGCGTGCCCGACAGGTGCACGAAGACCACGTTCTCGCCGGCGAGGGCATCCCGGTAGCGGCGGCGCAGCGCCGAGCACGTCACCACCCCCGGTCGGCCCCGGACGGTGTGGTCCCGGATCCATGCGCCGACCGCCGCGAGCCACGGCGCCCGGTCGGCGTCGCCGAGCGGCCGGCCGGCAGCCATCTTCTCGACGTTGGCACGCGGATGCAGGTCGTCGCCCTCGAGCAGGTCCCACCCGGTGGCCTCGGCGACGAGTGCCGCGACGGTCGATTTGCCGGAGCCGGACACCCCCATGACGACGAGAATCGGCGGGCCGGGGTGGCCGGGTGAGTCCATTCGTGCCTCCCTGGTCGGCGCCTGGCGCCGCCTCGCGGCGGAGGCGGGACGCGTGTCAGCGCCCCAGCATGCCCCACCGGGTCGACCGAGTCACGGCGGCTCGTCGCGAGCGGCGCTCGGTCTCCGACATGCCACCCCAGATGCCGTACGGCTCACCGACTTCCAGGGCGTGGGTGCGGCAGCGCTCGAGGACCGGGCATCGGGCGCAGACGAGCTTGGCGCGGTACTCGCGCAGTTCGCGGGCGCGGCCACGTTCCCCTTCGGGATGGAAGAAGGCCGACGACTCGTGGCCCCGGCACGCCGCGTTCAGCTGCCAGTCCCAGCTCTCGCTGCGGGGGTGGGGGAGGGTCACCGTGTTGGCGATCGACATTGCACTCCTCGGGCCTGCGAGGGGTCGCCTCGCTGGGACGCTGCGCCCTGTGAGGGCGGTCATACCGAAGCTTAGCCGGACTTCCGTACCCGATCAACGCCACTTCGGCATTTTGGGGTCGAAAGTGAGGGACTGGTCTTTCGGTCAGGTGGATCCACTCCTTCGATCAGGTACCGGGGCGCCTCGCCGCCGATAGCGTGTGCGCATATCGCGATACGTCGCCGACGTCGCGCGAGCACCGCACGAGAAGAAGGAGTCACCGTCATGCCACAGCAGGTCCGGGGCGTCGTCGCCCGCGCGAAGGGCGCTCCCGTCGAGGTCGTGCCGATCGTCATCCCCGACCCGGGGCCGGGGGAGGTCGTCGTCGCGATCGCCGCGTGCGGGGTGTGCCACACCGACCTGCACTACCGGGAGGGCGGCATCAACGACGAGTTCCCGTTCCTGCTCGGGCACGAGGCCGCCGGGGTCGTCGAGTCCGTCGGTGCGGGCGTCGACTCGGTCGCCGTGGGCGACTTCGTCGTCCTCAACTGGCGGGCGGTGTGTGGACAGTGCCGCGCCTGCAAGCGCGGCCGCCCGCAGTACTGCTTCGACACCCACAACGCGACGCAGAAGATGACCCTCGAGGACGGTACCGAGCTGACCCCGGCCCTGGGCATCGGCGCGTTCGCGGACAAGACCCTCGTGCACGCCGGGCAGTGCACCAAGGTCGACCCCAGCGCCGACCCGGCCGTCGTCGGCCTGCTCGGCTGCGGGGTGATGGCCGGCCTCGGTGCCGCGGTGAACACCGGCGGGGTGACCCGCGGCGACTCCGTCGCGGTGATCGGCTGCGGCGGCGTCGGCGACGCCGCGATCATGGGTGCCCGCCTCGCCGGCGCCAACACGATCATCGCGGTCGACCGGGACCCGAGGAAGCTCGAGTGGGCCACCGACCTCGGGGCGACCCACACGATCAACGGCGCCGAGACCGACCCGGTCGCGGCGATCGCGGAGCTGACCGGCGGCTTCGGTGCCGACGTGGTCATCGACGCGGTCGGCCGCCCGGAGACGTGGAAGCAGGCGTTCTACGCCCGCGACCTGGCCGGCACCGTCGTCCTCGTCGGGGTGCCCACCCCGGAGATGACCCTCGAGATGCCGTTGATCGACTTCTTCTCCCGTGGGGGGTCCCTCAAGTCGTCCTGGTACGGCGACTGCCTGCCCGAGCGGGACTTCCCCATGCTGGTCGACCTCTACCAGCAGGGCCGGCTGCCGCTCGAGAAGTTCGTCACCGAGCGCATCGCCCTCGACCAGGTGGAGAAGGCGTTCGAGACGATGCACCGCGGCGAGGTGCTGCGTTCGGTGGTGGTCCTGTGACCGGGGCGAGCGAAGCGACGGGGGATAGGCACCGCATTCGCATCGACCGGGTCGTCACCCACGGCACCTTCGCCCTCGACGGCGGCGAGTGGGAGGTCGACAACAACATCTGGCTCGTCGGCGACGACGACGAGGTCGTGATCGTCGACGCCGCGCACACCGCGCAGCCGATCATCGACGCGGTCGGCGGCCGGAAGGTGGTGGCAATCGTGTGCACGCACGGTCACAACGACCACGTCACCGTCGCCCCGGAACTGGCCGACAGGCTCGACGCGCCGATCCTGCTCAACCCCGCCGACGACGTGCTGTGGGAGATGACCCACCCCGGCGTCGCGCACCGGCCGCTCGCGGACGGAGATCGGATCGCGGTGGCGGGCACCGACATCGAGGTCATCCACACGCCGGGGCACTCGCCCGGCTCGACGTGTCTGTACCTGCCGGAGGCGGGCGAGCTGTTCACCGGGGACACCCTGTTCTCCGGCGGGCCCGGGGCGACGGGACGCTCGTATTCGGACTTCCCGACCATCATCGGCTCGATCCGCGACAGGCTGTTCGCGCTGCCCGCCGAGACGAAGGTGCACACCGGTCACGGCGACGGCACGACGATCGGCACCGAGTCCCCACATCTCGAGGAATGGATCCGCCGGGGCAACTGACGAGGCCCGCGGTGCGTCCCGTCCCCGGACCGGCCGGTGGGACGCACCGCTAGGCTCGCCTCATGGCGAACAAGCGGATCCCCGTGGTGATCGTCGCAGGATTCCTGGGCTCCGGGAAGACCACCCTGCTCAATCACCTGCTGCGCAACAACCGCGGCGCGCGAATCGGCGTGATCGTCAACGACTTCGGCTCGGTCAACATCGACTCGATGATGGTCGCCGGGCAGGTCGACTCCATGGTCTCGCTGAGCAACGGCTGCCTGTGCTGCGCCGTCGACGTCGCGGACATGGACGCGATGCTCGATCGGCTCGCTCACCGTACCTCCGGCATCGACGTCATCGTCGTCGAGGCCAGCGGACTCGCCGAGCCGCGCAACATGATCCGGCTCGTCGTCGGCTCGGGCAACGAATTCGTGGGTTACGGCGGCCTCGTCCTCGTCGTCGACGCAGCCGAGTTCGGCACCGTCCGGGACCGGCATCCCGAACTCGATCAGCACGTCGCGCTCGCGGACCTCGTGCTGCTCAACAAGACCGACCGCATCGACGGCGACGCCCACGACGAGTTGCTCGAACTGCTGTGCCGCCTCAACGACCGCGCCGCGATCGTGTCGACCGTGCACGGGCGCATCGACCCGGCGTTGCTGTTCGACATCCCCGAACGCCCCGAGCCGCAACCAGGCGAACAACTCAGCCTCGACCGGTTGCTGTACGAGGAACACGACGAGGACGGCGGCCACACGCACCTGCACGACGGCTACGAGGCCGTCGACTTCGACTCCCCCGTCCCGCTGCACCCCCGTGCCCTCGTCGACTTCCTCGAGGAGCAGCCGGCCGGGGTGTTCCGCATCAAGGGGTACGTCCACGTCGTCGCCGGGGGACGCACACGCACCTACCTGCTGCACACCGTCGGCGACCACATTCGCTTCGACCCCGTCCGGCGCACGGGCGACGTCCCTGCCACCACCCGGCTCGTCGTGATCGGCGCCGATCTGGACCCCGATGCGGTCCGCGCCCGGCTCGCCGAATGTGTCCCGACCGAACCGGTGCCGGCAGACGCGATGCTGGCCGTGCACCGGTTCACCCCGCGCTGAGCGCGGGCCCGGAAGCGGGCCCTACCTACCGTGCGGCGGTCGCCGACGTGTGATTCGGGCGACGACGGCGGCCGGCCTGGCCGGCGCGTTCCTGCCGGGCCGCCGGCTGCTCCTGCCGCGACGCGCCCTGCTGCCGGGCGGCCCCGCCGCCGTGCTGCCGGGCGGCCCCGCCGCCGTGTTGCCGGGCGCTGCGCTGCGCCGCAGCCCCGCTGCCGCTGCGCCGGGCCGGCCGTCGCGATCCGCCGCCGGACGGGGCCGGTGCGGCCTGCTTGACCGACGGGCTCACGTGCGGGGCGATCTCGCCGACCAGGTCCAGCACGTGTTCCGACTTCGCCGTCACCCGCACCGGAGTGACCTTGATCGCGGCCTTGCGCATGATGACGGCCAGATCCTTGCGCTGCTCGGGCAGCACCACGGTCACGACGTCGCCGGTGCTCCCGGCGCGGGCGGTACGGCCCGAACGGTGCAGGTACGCCTTGTGCTCGGCCGGCGGGTCGACGTGCACCACCAGTTCCACGTCGTCGACGTGGACGCCGCGGGCCGCGACGTCGGTGGCCACGAGCACGCGCGCCTCACCGGAGGAGAATGCCGCGAGGTTGCGGTCGCGCGCGTTCTGCGACAGGTTGCCGTGCAGATCGACCGCCGGGATGCCGGACTCGGTGAGCTGGCGGGCCAGCTTGCGGGCCTGATGCTTGGTGCGCATGAACAGGATTCGCCGGCCCGTACCGGACGCCAGGGTCCGCACGAGGTCCTTCTTCGTGTCGGCGTTGTCGACGTCGAACACGTGATGGGTCATCGCCGCCACCGGGGAGTGCGCCTCGTCGACCGAGTGCAGCACCTCGTTGCGCAGGAACCGCTTGACGAGCTTGTCGACGCCGTTGTCCAGCGTGGCCGAGAACAGCAGGCGCTGACCGTCCTTCGGGGTCGCGTTCATGATCCGCGTCACGCCGGGCAGGAAGCCGAGATCGGCCATGTGGTCCGCCTCGTCGAGCACGGTGATCTCCACCGCGTCGAGCGTGACGAACTTCTGCCGCATCAGGTCCTCGAGTCGGCCCGGGCAGGCGATCACGATGTCCACTCCGCGGCGCAGCGCGTCGACCTGCCGGTTCTGCGACACTCCGCCGAAAATGGTGGTCACCCGCAGCCCGGCGACCCGCGCGAGGGGCTCGACGACCGCGGCGATCTGCGTGGCCAGCTCGCGGGTGGGGGCCAGCACCAGCCCACGCGGGCGGCCTGCCTCGCGGGTGGCGCGGCCGGCCAGGCGCGCGGTGAGCGGAATGGAGAACGCCAACGTCTTGCCGCTGCCCGTGCGGCCGCGGCCGAGCACGTCACGGCCGGCCAGCGTGTCGGGCAGCGTGTCGACCTGGATCGGGAACGGGCTCGTGATGCCGCTGTCGCCCAGGGAGGCCACCAGGGTCCGGGGGACGCCGAGGTCGGAGAAGGAAACGGTCATAGGTACAGAACTGCCTTTCGATGCAGCGTGCACGCACCCCGAGACGATCTCGGAGGGCGCAGTGGATCGCCGCAAGGAAAGCCGATGCCGGTATTGCATGCGGAACCGGGCACGATCCCGGTCCGCCGGTATCCCACGACGGTGAGCATCGTCGTGATGCCCGAACTACCGCAGCCTACCCCACGCCGGGATGCTCGTCGGCGCACGCGTCGAGGCCGACCCACTCGGACAGACCGTCCTCGAATCGCTGCCGCTTCCAGATGGGGACCTCGCGCTTGATGCGTTCGACCAGTTCGGCGCACACAGCGAAGGCCTCGGCCCGGTGCGGTGCCGCCACCGCCGCTACCAGCGCGAGATCGCCGATGGTGAGATCGCCCACTCTGTGGACCGCGGCAACCGGCAGTCCCGACTCCGCCGCCACCTGTTCGCAACAGCGGCGCAGGAATCGCTCCGCCTCAGGGTGCGCCCGGTACTCGAGCGCGCTCACCGCGCGCCCGCCGTCGTGGTTGCGCACCACCCCGCTGAACAGCACCACCGCCCCGTGCTCGGGGCCGGCGACCGCGGCATCCACCGACGCCGGGTCGAGCGGCTCGGCCGAGATCCGTGCCAGCAGCTCATTCATGCGCGCCTCCTCCGGCGACCTGGGCCAGCAGGTGGCCGAGAATCGGCTCGAGCACCGCCAGCCCGTCCTTGACGCCACCCGGTGAGCCGGGCAGATTGACCACCACCGTGCGGCCCACCAGCCCGGCCACGCCGCGTGACAGCGAGGCGTGCGGGGTGGCCTGCAGGCCACGCAGGCGGATGGCCTCGGCGACCCCCGGCAGCTCGCGGTCCAGCAGCGTCAGCGTCGCCTCCGGGGTCGCGTCCGTGGGGGAGGCGCCGGTCCCGCCGGTGGAGATCACCAGGGCCGGGTCGCCGGCGAGTGCGTCCTCGAGCCCCCACGCGATGTCCGCGTCGGCGTACACCAGCGGACCACGCACCGTGAAGCCGCGCGCCTCGAGAAAGTCCGCGATCAGCGGGCCCGTCCTGTCCTCCCGCGTACCGGCAGCCACACCCGTGGACGCGACGAGCACCGTCGCCGTCACGCCGGCCCGCGCGACGATCTCCTTGGGCGTGACGGTCTCGTCCTTCGCCGGTATGGCGGTCTCCGCCTCGTCGCGCTGCCAGTGCCCCCGCTTCCCGCCGTCCTTCGAGACCAACCGCACTCCGTTCAGCACCGCGGCGGGGTCGACGGCCTTGACCATGTCGTGCAACGTCAGCCCGGCCACCGCGACGGCGGTGAGAGCCTCCATCTCGACGCCCGTGGGGCCCTTCGTCTTTGCCGTCGCCTCGATCGTGATCGCGGTGTCGGTGAACCCGAAGGCCACCTTCACCGACGACAGCGCCAACTGGTGACACAGCGGAATCAGCTCCCACGTGCGCTTGGCCGCCGCGATCCCGGCGATCCGCGCGGTGGCGAGCACGTCCGCCTTGGGCATGTCGTCGGCTCGCACCAGCGACACGACCTCCGCGGTGGTGACGAGTTCGCCGGCGGCGACCGCGACGCGGGCGGTGTCGGCCTTGCCGGACACGTCGACCATGCGGGCGCGGCCTCGGTCGTCGAGGTGACTCAGGACCCCGCCGTCGGGCGGGGTGAGGTCGTGCGATTCGGTCATAGCGGCAGTACCTTCACGAGTTCTCCGGTTTCGAGGTCCGTGGTGTCGGCGGGGATGTCGAGCAGCACGTCCGCGGTGGCCATCGCGGCGATCAGGTGGGACCCGGCGCCGGGGATCGCCACCACGGCGCCGCCGTCGCGGCGACCGCGCAGGAACTGGCGTTTGCCCGGAACGGAGCTGAGACGTGTTGACAGGGGCCGGGTCTCGGGCTCGACGGCGGGCAGTCCCGCAGCGGCCCGCAGCACCGCCCGGGCGAACACCTCGAACGAGACCAGCGCGCTGACCGGATTGCCGGGAAAGGTCAGCACCGGCACGGAATCCACCAGTGCCGTGCCCTGCGGACCACCCGGCTGCATCGCCACCGACACGAATTCGGCACCTCGCGGGCCGAGCACGTCCTTGACGACCTCGAAGTCGCCCTTCGACACCCCGCCCGAGGTGAACACCACCTCGGCGACGGAGGCGGCGTGAGCGAGTTTCGCCGCGAACACCTCCGCATCGTCGCCGCTGCGATCCACCGAGATCACCAGCGCCCCGTTGGCGGCCGCGCTGGCGGCCAGGGCCGGCCCGTTCGAGTCGTGGATCTTGCCTGGGGCGAGAACGCTTCCACCGGGCACCAGTTCGCTGCCGGTCGAGATCACCGCCACGCGCGGCCGAGTGCGGACGGACACGTGGGTGAGGCCGACGGCGGCGAGCGCCGCGACGTGCCGGGCCGCGACGACCGCGCCCGCGGGCAGCAGCGTGCGACCGCCGCGGATGTCGCTGCCGCGCTCGCGCACGTATGCCCCCGGCTCGGGCAGCGTCTGCACCGTGACACGGTGTCGCCGCCCCTCGGCCGGAACGGCGGTGTCCTCGGCCGGAACGGCGGTGTCCTCGGCCGGAACGGCGGTGTCCTCGACCGGAACGACGGCGTCGGCACCGGTGGGCAGCGGCGCGCCGGTCATGATCTTGGTCGCGGTCCCGGGCACGTGCTCGACGACCCCGTCGCCGGCCGCGAGGACCGCACGCACGGGCAGGGTCGCGGGCACGGCGGTGAGCGAGGCCGTGTCGACCGCGTAGCCGTCCATCTGTGAATTGCGGAAGGTGGGAAGGTCGATCGGAGCGACAACGTCCTCGGCCAGCACCCGGCCCAGCGCCTCGAGCAGCGGCACCGGTTCGGTACCGCGGATCAGCAACGGGGAGAGCAACGTCGCCACGTGTCGCGCATGGTCCTCCACCGACCGCCTGCCGCCCGTCATGGGCCAATCCTAGGCACATCGCTCGCGGCGCCGTGCGGCCTCGTCCGGTCGTGTTCCTGCTCCTCCCGCGCGACGGGGCCCGCGACGGCATACTGAGGGTCATGAGGACGGAGGCCCGATGACCGCGGTGCACGTGGGGATCCCGGCGGTGCGCCCTGCCGCGGCCGACGACGTCTCCGACCGGCCCGACACCCCCGTACTGCTGGACCGGTTCGGGCGGGTCGCGCGCGACCTGCGGGTGTCGATCACCGAGAAGTGCTCGCTGCGCTGCACGTACTGCATGCCCGAGGAGGGGCTGCCGGCGATCCCGCGCGAGCGGCTGCTCAGCGCCGAGGAGATCGTGCGTCTCGTGGCCGTCGCGGTGCACCGGCTCGGGGTCCGGGAGGTGCGCTTCACCGGCGGGGAGCCGCTCATGCGGCGGGACCTCGAGCAGATCGTCACCGGGTGTGCCCGCGCCGTCCCCGGCATCCCGCTGGCGGTGACGACCAACGCGGTGGGTCTCGCCCATCGTGCCCGGGCGCTGGCCGAGGCGGGCCTGACCCGGGTCAACATCTCCCTGGACTCGGTCGACCGCGCGCGGTTCGCCCGGCTGACCCGGCGCGATCGGCTCGATTCGGTGCTGGAGGGGATCCGGGCGGCCAAGGCGGCCGGGTTCGCGCCGGTGAAGATCAACGCGGTGCTGATGCCGCAGACCCTGGACGGGGCCGCGGACCTGCTGGCCTGGTGCCTCGACGAGGGCGTGCAGCTGCGGTTCATCGAGCAGATGCCGCTCGACGCCGACCACGAGTGGGCCCGGGCGAACATGGTGCCCGCGCAGCGGCTGCTCGACGTGCTCGGCGGCCGCTTCATGCTCACCGAGGTCGGCCGCGAGGACCCGTCCGCACCGGCCGAGCGGTGGGCGGTCGACGGCGGGCCCGCGACGGTCGGCATCATCGCGTCGGTGACGCGGTCGTTCTGCTCGGACTGCGACCGCACCCGCCTGACGTCGGAGGGCACCGTGCGTTCGTGCCTGTTCAGCGATCGGGAGACCGATCTGCGGGCGGCGCTGCGGGGCGGGGCGAGCGACGACGAACTGGCCGCGTTGTGGCGCGGTGCAATGTGGAACAAGTGGGCCGGGCACGGCATCGACGCGGCGGACTTCACCCCGCCGCAGCGCAGCATGGGAGCAATCGGTGGCTGAAACGACGGGTATCGAGGTGCGGTACTTCGCGGCGGCGGCGGACGCGGCCGGAGTGGAGAAGGAGACGGTGGCGCTGGCGCCGTCGGTGGACCTGGGCACCCTCAAGACCGCGCTGATCGACCGGCACGGCGCCGAGATGGCGCGGGTGCTGTCGGTGGCCGCGTTCCTCATCGACTCCGAACTCACCCGTGACCTCGGACGCGCCGCCGGCCCGGTGGTCGACGTCCTCCCGCCGTTCGCCGGCGGCTGACAGATCGGCCCGGGCGGTGGTGTGGCCGTCAGCGCCACCAGGTGTCGAGCGGCGACACCGGCACCGTCCGCTTGTGCCGGGTGTTCAGGAACGTCCGCTCGAGCTTCCCGGCGAGCTCCGGGGTGACGTCCTTGCCCTCGAGGTAGTCGTCGATCTCCGCATACGTCATTCCCAGGGCCACCTCGTCCGGAAGGGCCGGCCGGTCCTCCTCGAGATCCGCGGTCGGCACCTTCTGCCAGGTGCTGTCGGGAGCTCCGAGCTCGCGCAGCAGCGCTGCGCCCTGCCGCTTCGTCAGCCCGGCGAGCGGGGTCAGGTCCACCCCGCCGTCACCGTGCTTGGTGAAGAACCCGGTCACCGCCTCGGCGGCGTGATCCGTCCCGACCACCAGGTAGCCGAGCGCGCCGGCGATCGCGTACTGCAGGATCATCCGCTCGCGGGCCTTGATGTTGCCCCGCACGAAGTCGCTCAGCTGCGATCCGTTGCCGTAGATCTCGTGCATCGCCTGCCCGACCTCGGCGGCGGACGCGTCGGCACCGGGCTTGACGTTGATCCGCAACGAACGGTCGGGACCGATGAACTCCAGCGCGACCTGCGCGTCGTGCTCGTCGGCCTGCTCGCCGTAGGGCAGCCGCACCGCGACGAACTCGGCCTCGCGCCCCTCGGCGCGCAGCTCCTCCGCCGCGAGCTGGGCGAGCCGGCCGGCGAGGGTGCTGTCCTGACCGCCGCTGATGCCGAGAACGAACCCCTTGCTGGGGGTCGACACGACGTAGTCCTTCAGGAACTGCACCCGGGACCGGATCTCCGCCCGGGGTTCGATCGTCGACCGGACGCCGAGTTCCTCGATGATCTGCTCGCGAAGGTTCGCCATAGTCCGAACCCTAGCGGGAGGTCCGACGGTCTGCTCGGGTGACATGCGCGGCGCGCCGCGGGCACACTCGTGGCAATGAGCAGCGAGGTCTTCCGCAAGCACCGGGCCGGGGCCCACCCCGACTTCTTCCGCGCCGAGGCCGCCGGGCTGGCCTGGCTCGCGGACGCCGGCATGCCCGTTGTCGGTGTCCGCGACGTCGGGGCCGACCACATCGACCTCGAGCGGTTGACCGAGACGGCCCCCACCGCCGCGGCGGCGCGGGAGTTCGGCGTTCGCCTGGCGCGTATGCATGCCACGGGTGCCGCCGGATTCGGTTGTTCGCCGGACGGATTCGACGGCCAGCTGTTCATCGGCAAGCGGCCGATGAGTCGCACGGTCCACGCGAGCTGGGGGGAGTTCTACGTGGTGGAACGGGTCGAGCCGTTCCTGCGGATCGCGGTGGACGCCGGCAGCGTCACCGCCACGCAGCTGCCCGACGTCGAGCGGGCCTGCGCGCGCGTCGCCGCCGGCGAGTTCGACGACGGTGCGCCGCCCGCCCGTCTGCACGGCGACCTGTGGAACGGCAACGTGCTGTGGACCGCGGCGGGGGTGGTGCTGATCGACCCGGCGGCGCACGGTGGTCATCGCGAGACGGACCTGGCGATGCTGGAACTGTTCGGCTGCCCCCGGCTCGACGAGATCGTCGCGGCCTACGACGCCACGTGCCCGCTGCGTGCCGGATGGCGCGAGCGCGTGCCGATGCACCAGCTGCATCCGCTGGCGGTGCACGCGGCGGGCTACGGTGCGGGATACGGGCGGGCGCTGCACCGGGCGGCGCTCGCGACCCTCGCGCTGGGAGAGAAGAGTTGACCGAGATCCTCGTCGTCGCCGCCACGAAGTCCGAGGCAGCGCACGTGCCGGCGCACTACGAGACGGTGATCACCGGCATCGGCAAGGTGCACGCGGCCGTCGCGGTGACCGAGGCGCTGGCGCGGCACCGGCTCGGGACCCCGCCGGTGGTGGTCAACATCGGGACCGCCGGGGCGCTGCACCTGCACCACGGCGGCCTCTACGTGCCCTCGGCGGTGATCAATCACGACATCAGCAGCGAGGTGCTGCGCAGCCTCGGCTATCCGGTCGAGGACGTGCTCGAACTCGACGACGGGGACGGGACGGTGCTCGCCACGGGCGATTCCTTCGTCTCGGACGCGCAGGTGCGGGACGCGCTCGCCGCCCGCGCCGACCTCGTCGACATGGAAGGCTTCGCGATCGCGTTCGCCGCGTCCCGCATGGGCGCGCAGTGCCGGCTCGTCAAGCACGTGAGTGACCACGCCGACGAGAGCGCGCTGGACTGGCCGGCCAAGGTCGACGCCAGCGCCCGCGAACTCGCGCAGTGGCTGGTCGAGCGGTACTGAGCCGGAGCCGGCTCGTCAGCGGGCGGTGTACCCGAGGCCGGTGACACCGTCGGCGGCGGTCAGCCGCATCGCCGCGCCCTCGACCGCGTAGCGCACCTCGCCGGACAGCACGCCCAGGACGGCCGACTCGATCCGCGCGAGCTCCGGGTCGGGGCACGCCGCGCGGGTGGTGGCCAGCGGCCCGAACGTCACCACGGTGTCTGCGACGGTGGCGGTGCCGGTGAACCGGTTGCAGCCGGTGCTGCCCGAGACCGTGCCGTCGCCGGCGACGGTCAGTGTGGGCGCGGCGTCCTCGAGGGCGCGGGAGGTCGACACCGCGTCGGCCGTGACGAGTTCGGTGAGCACCCAGTGCGTGTCCACGACGGGGCGGTCGGGGTCGGCGACCTTCCGGTCGAGCAGTGAGACGGACACGTTGCCACCGTCGAGGGTGAGTACGTCGCCGTCGAGGCGCCAGCGCGGTTCCGAGGCCAGCAGATCGGACAGCCAGGTGTCGGCGCGGTCGAGCGGCGGCGGGCACGACATGAGAGTGCTGCCGAGCCGATCGGCGCGCAGCACGCCGTCGCCGAGTTCCACCGAGCCGAACGAACGGTTGCAGCCGGCGGTGGCGGCGATCCGGCCCGCATCGGGGAACTCCACCACCAGGGGGCCGCCGCCGGGAATCTGCGGGCCCGACACGGCGGTGGAGACGAACGCCCGCCCCACGAGCACGGCTGGGTCCTGGGGCGGGGCGGCGGCGCCGTCGCTCGCGCAGGCGGCCGTCGTCGCGGCCAGCGCGAAGAGAATCGAGAGCCCGAGAGTCCGCCGCATGCCGGTCACGGTACCGCCCGCCCGGCGGCGGGCGGCGCCGTGACGACGCGGCGGGCCAGGTCCGCCCACCCGTCGGCGAGCCGGTCGAGCGAAAACCCGAGATCGCGCCACTGATGCAGGACCAGGGTGGCCTCGAGCGGGGCGAACAGGGACTGGGCCAGCAGCGGGAGGTCACCGTCGACGCCCGCGGTACGCAACAGGACTTCGAGGTGGGTCAGGCTGACGGCCCGTGCCGGGGCGGTGAACCGGGCCTCGGCGGAACTCTCGGCGGCGCGGAGCACCTCGCCCTGCACCTCCACGAGACGGATGCGGGCACGACCGAACGCGACGAGTCGGTCGACGGGATCGGCGCCGGGCCCGAGCGGCGGGGGACCGGTGAGGAACTGCTGCTGCAGGGCCTGCTCGGAATGGTCGAGCAGGGCGCGCATGAGTCCCGCGCGGGAGCCGAAGCGGCGGAAGACGGTGCCCTTGCCGACGCCGGCGCGCGCGGCGACGGCGTCCATCGTGACCGCGTCGACGCCGCGTTCGGCCACGAGGAGCGAGGCCGCCTCGAGGAGCCGGCGCCGGTTGCGGGCGGCGTCGCACCGTTCGACACTTTCGTCCCCGACCAGCGGCAGCAACGGAATGTTCACCACGTCACAGTACCGCCCGGGAATTTAAGTGGACCGTGGTCCGTTTAGAGTGGGGTCAGACCCGGACACCCAGACCGAAGGATCACCACCATGTCCCAGACCCGCGTTCTCGCTCTCGTCGGCAGCCTGCGCTCCGCCTCCGTCAACCGCCGCCTCGCCGAGACCGCGGCCGCCGTCGCGCCGCAGGGCGTCGAGGTCTCCGTGTACGAAGACCTCGGCGAGGTGCCCTTCTACAACGAGGACCTCGACGGCGAGACCGGCGCGCCCGTCGCCGCCGGGGCGCTGCGCGTCGCGGCGAGCGAGGCCGACGCCCTCCTGCTCGTCACCCCCGAGTACAACGGCACCATCCCCGCCGTGCTCAAGAACGCCATCGACTGGCTCTCCCGCCCGTACGGCGCAGGCGCCCTGGCCGGTAAGCCGGTCGCCGTCATCAGCGCCTCGCCCAGCGGCAACGGCGCGAAGTGGGCGCTCGAGGAGACCGTCAAGGCGGTCGGCATCGCCGGCAGCCGGACGGGTCTGCAGCTGTCCATCGGCGGCACCATCGACAAGTTCGGCGACGCCCACCCCAAGGAGAACGCCGAGGTCGCCGAGCAGATCTCCGCGCTGCTCGCCCAGCTCGCCGACGCCCGCCGGGAGCTCGTCGACGCCTGAGCCGTGCGTACCCCGACCGGCCCCGGACCACGCACGGTCCGGGGCCGTCGCTGTCCGTACCCCATTCGCGCCCGCAGCCGTGATTGCCGGGGCATGCTGCGGGGAATACTCGGCCAGTCCCCACCGCGACGGAGGTGCCCATGGCGCACGAGAGCGACAGTCCCGGCGAACACGAGCACACGATCACCCTGCGCGTCGACGGCCGTGAGCGCCGCTGCACCGTCGACGTGCGCACCACGCTCCTCGACGCCCTGCGCGACCGGCTCGGGATCTACTCCCCCAAGAAGGGCTGCGACCACGGCCAGTGCGGCGCGTGCACGGTCCTGCTCGACTCCCGGCGCATCGTGAGCTGCCTGTCGCTCGCGGTCGCCCACGACGGCGCCGACGTCGTCACCGCCGCCGGCATCGCGGACGACGGGCCCTTGCACCTGCCCCAGGCGTTCGTCGAATGCGACGCCTTCCAGTGCGGCTACTGCACGCCGGGCCAGATCTGCTCCGCCGTCGGCATGTTCGACGAGGCCGCCAAGGGTTCCCCGAGCCACGTCACCGCGGACCTCACACAGGACCCGGAACTGACCGACGACGAGATCCGCGAACGCATGAGCGGAAACCTGTGCCGCTGCGCGGCCTACCCCAACATCGTCGAAGCGCTCCGCCACGTCGCGCGCGGGGAGGGGCACTGCTCGTGAAGACGTTCCGCTACGAGACGCCTGCCGATCCCGCCGCCGCGGTGGGCGCGGTCGCCGGCCACCCGGGTGCCGCCTTCCTCGCCGGCGGCACGAACCTGGTGGACCACCTCAAGCTCGGCGTCACCGCGCCCGACGTCCTCGTCGACGTCTCCCGTCTGCCGCTCGACGTCGTCGAGGAGACCGCCGAGGGCGGGCTGCGCGTCGGCGCCAACGTGCGCAACAGCGACCTGGCCGCCCACCCGATCGTCCGCCGCCGGTACCCGGTCCTGGCCCGGGCCCTGCTGGCCGGCGCCTCTCCGCAGCTGCGCAACATGGCCACCACCGCCGGCAATCTGCTCCAGCGCACCCGCTGCGTGTACTTCCGGGACCCGTCGACCCCGTGCAACAAGCGCACCCCGGGCAGCGGCTGCACCGCGATCGGTGGCTACACCCGGTACCACGCCATCCTCGGCGCCTCCGAACAGTGCGTCGCCACCCACCCGTCCGACATGGCGGTGGCGCTGCTCGCACTCGACGCCCAGGTGACGGTGCTCGGATCGCAGGGGGAGCGGTGCATCCCCGTCGAGCAGCTCTACCGGCTTCCCGGCGAACGCCCCGAGCGCGACACGGTGCTCGAGCGCGACGAGCTGATCCTGGACGTCGAGATCCCGGCGCCCGAAGGTGCCGCCTCGACGTACCGCAAGGTGCGCGACCGGGCGTCGTACGCGTTCGCGCTCGTCTCGGTGGCGGCGGACCTGACGGTCGCCGACGGCGTAATCACCGGATGCCGCATCGCCCTCGGCGGCGTCGCGCACCGGCCGTGGCGCGCCCACCGCGCCGAGCACGTCCTGCTCGGCAGCACTCCCGGTGACGGCGTCTTCGCTGCGGCAGCCGACGCGGAACTCGCCGATGCCCGGCCCCTCGACGGCAACGAGTTCAAGGTGCCGCTGCTGCGCCGCACCCTCGTCTCGGTACTGCGGGAACTCACCTCGGAGGCAGTCGCATGACCCACTCGGCCCAGCGCCCGATCGGCACGTCGACGGCGCGGGTGGACGGCCCGCTGAAGGTGGCCGGAGACGCGCCCTACGCGTACGAGCATCCGGTCGACGACCCCGCCTACCTCGCCCCCGTCACGGCAACCGTGGCGCGGGGAACGGTGACCCGCATCGAGATCGCCGAGGCGGAGGCCCTGCCCGGCGTCCTCGCCGTTCTCACCCCGTGGAGTGCCCCCCGCCTGGCGGACACCTCGGAGGCCGAGTATGCGGTCCTGCAGAGCCCGGACGTCGCCTTCCGAGGGCAGATCGTCGCGGCCGTGGTGGCCGAGACGCCCGAGATCGCGCGCCACGCAAGCGAACTGGTCCGGGTGGAGTACGAGTCCGCGCCGCACGACGTCGCGTTCCGGTACGACCACCCGCGCAGCTATGCCCCGGAACAGGCCAACGGCGGCTATCCCACCGACACGGAACAGGGCGATGCCGCAGCGGCCGAGGCCGCGGAGCGCGACGGCGTCGTGGTCGACGGCTGGTATTCCACCCCGGAGGAGCACAACAACCCCCTCGAACCGCACACCGTCGTGGCCGAGTGGTCCGGCGAGTCGTTGACGTTGTACGACTCCACGCAGAGTGCCCACGGCGTCGTGTCCACGTTGGCTCCCGTTCTCGGTCTGCGCCCCGAACAGATGCGGGTGATCGGTCCCTACGTCGGGGGTGGTTTCGGGTCCAAGGGGGCGCCGCACGCGCACGACGTCGTGGCGGCGATGGCGGCGCGCCTGCTGCCCGGCCGGGCCGTCAAGTTCGCCGTGTCCCGGCAGGACATGTTCGGGTACGTCGGCTACCGGCCGCCCACCGTCTCGCACGTCCGCCTGGTCGCGAGCCGGGAAGGGCGTCTCGAAGCGGTGGTGCACGAGGCCTTCTCGCAGTCCTCGCACGTGCGCGAGTACGCGGAGCAGACGGCGGTGTCGTCGCGGGGGATGTACGCCTCGCCGTATCGACGCACCTCGCACCGCATCGTCCCGCTCGACGTGCCCGCGCCCTACTGGATGCGTGCGCCGGGGGAGGCCCCCGGGATGTTCGCCGGCGAGGTCGCGATGGACGAACTGGCGGTGGCGTGCGGCATGGACCCGATCGAACTTCGGGTCCGCAACGACCCGCCCACCGACCCCGAGTCCGGCCGGCCCTGGTCCTCGCGCCGGTTGGTGGAGTGCCTGCGGGAGGGGAGCCGCAGTTTCGGCTGGGACGCCGCCGACCGCACGCCCGGCACCCGGCGCGACGGCCGGTGGCTGGTAGGGACCGGAGTGGCCGCGGCGAGCTACCCGCATCTGGTCAACCCCGGCACCGAGGTCGCGGTCCGGCACGACGGCGACGGCCGCTTCACCGTCCGCACCGGCGCCGCGGACATCGGCACCGGAGCATGGACCACGCTCACCCTCGTCGCGGCCGACGCGCTCGGCTGCCGGCCCGAGGACATCCATCTCGAGATCGGTGACTCGGCCCTACCGAACGCCACCGTCGCCGGCGGATCCTCCGGTACCTCGTCGTGGGGCACGGCGATCGTCGCCGCGGCCCACGCGTTCCGCAAGCGGCACGGGGATCGACCGGAACCGGGTGCCGAGGCATCGGCGACCGCCGAAGAGAATCCCGCGCTCGAGCACTACCGCATCCAGTCGTTCGGCGCGCATTTCGCCGAGGTGCGGGTGGATGTCGACACGGGCGAGATCCGGGTACCCAGGATGCTCGGCGTGTTCTCCGTGGGCCGGGTGGTCAACCCCCGGACCGCCCGTTCGCAGCTGATCGGCGGGATGTGCTTCGGCATCTCGATGGCCCTGCACGAGGAGAGCATCCGCGATCCCCGCACCGGCCACGTGGTCAACCACGACCTCGCGGAGTACCACATCCCCACCAATGCCGACATCGGCGACGTGGACGCGACCTGGCTCGACGAGGACGACCTGCACGCCACACCCATGGGGTCGCGCGGGGTCGGGGAGATCGGCATCGTCGGCAGCGCCGCGGCAGTCGTCAACGCCCTCTGGCACGCCACCGGGACGCGGGTGCGCCGGCTTCCGGTGCACCTCGAGGATGTGCTCCCGTACCTGCCCGACAGCCCTCCGCGGTGAGTAATGACCTGGGAATATCACGGCTGTAACTCACAACATCTCGCGTTCTATGAATCTGTCGGCCACTAGGTGTAGTGTCTAGAGCGCTGGAAGGCTTGATCGTTTCCGGTCCCTCGGGGAAGCGGGATCGTGCTGGTACGACGGGCCTCGAGGCGCTGCTGTGCAGTCAGTCGTCAGGTTGTCGAAAAGGGGAAACCATGAACATCACCGTCTACACCAAGCCTGCCTGCGTTCAGTGCAATGCCACCTACCGTGCCCTCGACAAGGCCGGTATCGAGTACGCCGTCGTCGACATCTCGGAGAACCCGGAAGCGCGGGACTACGTGATGGCCCTCGGTTACCTGCAGGCCCCCGTGGTGGTCGCCGGTGACGAGCACTGGTCGGGCTTCCGCCCGGACCGGATCAAGGCCCTCGCCGTCGCCGCCTGACCCGTCGCGCGCCGACCCGCCGCCCCTGCGGCCGGTCGCCGGACCCGAGCGAAGTGATGTGAGACATCCATGACCTCGTTGGTGTATTTCTCGAGCACCTCGGAGAACACGCACCGATTCGTCCGGCGACTGGGGTTGCCGGCCACCCGGATTCCGCTGCACGACCGCGACGGCACCTTCGAGGTGCACGAGCCGTACGTGCTGATCCTGCCGACCTACGGCGGCGGCACCACCGCGACCGGCCGGGACACGAACTTCGTGCCCAAGCAGGTCATCCGGTTCCTCAACAATCCGCGCAACCGTGCGCTGATTCGCGGGGTCATCGCCGCCGGCAACACCAACTTCGGCGAATCGTATTGTTACGCCGGGGATGTGGTCTCCCAGAAGTGCAAGGTCCCGTACCTCTACCGGTTCGAGCTGATGGGTACCGCCGAGGACGTCGAGCGTGTCCGCGAGGGCCTGGCACAGTTCTGGGCGCAGTCGTTGCAGTCGGCGTAACCGCGACCTCACCCACACTCGTCCATTCCATCAACGCTGCGTCACCGTCGGGGATACGGGTGCGCGGCGAACCCGTCTACTCACAGTGGGAGCAAGCACCGTGACCGTCACCGAAGCCGCGCCGGCAGCGAGCGCCAAGATCGACGAATCCCTCAAGGGACTCGACTACCACGCGCTCAACGCGATGTTGAACCTGTACGGGCCCAACGGCGAGATCCAGTTCGACAAGGACGTCGCCGCCGCGCGCCAGTACTTCCTGCAGCACGTCAACCAGAACACGGTGTTCTTCCACAACCTCGAGGAGAAGCTCGACTACCTCGTGGAGGAGAACTACTACGAGCCCGAGGTGCTCGAGCAGTACTCCCGCCCGTTCGTCAAGCAGCTCTTCGAGCACGCCTACTCGAAGAAGTTCCGCTTCCCGACGTTCCTGGGCGCGTTCAAGTACTACACCTCGTACACGCTCAAGACGTTCGACGGCAAGCGCTACCTGGAGCGGTTCGAGGACCGCGTCTGCATGGTCGCGCTGACCCTCGCCGCCGGCGACGAGCAGCTCGCGACCCACCTCGTCGACGAGATCATCTCCGGCCGGTTCCAGCCCGCGACCCCGACGTTCCTCAACTCCGGCAAGAAGCAGCGCGGCGAGCCCGTCTCCTGCTTCCTGCTGCGCATCGAGGACAACATGGAGTCCATCGGCCGCTCGATCAACTCGGCACTGCAGCTGTCCAAGCGCGGAGGCGGGGTTGCGTTGCTGCTGAGCAACATCCGAGAGCACGGCGCGCCGATCAAGCAGATCGAGAACCAGTCCTCCGGTGTCATCCCGATCATGAAGCTGCTCGAGGACTCCTTCTCCTACGCCAACCAGCTCGGGGCCCGCCAGGGTGCCGGCGCGGTGTACCTGCACGCCCACCACCCCGACATCTACCGGTTCCTCGACACCAAGCGCGAGAACGCGGACGAGAAGATCCGCATCAAGACCCTCTCGCTGGGCATCGTCATCCCCGACATCACGTTCGAGCTGGCGAAGCGCAACGAGGACATGTACCTGTTCTCGCCGTACGACGTCGAGCGCATCTACGGTGTGCCGTTCGCGGACATCGACGTCACCGAGAAGTACTACGAGATGGTCGACGACAAGCGCATCCGTAAGTCGAAGATCAAGGCGCGCGAGTTCTTCCAGACGGTGGCGGAACTGCAGTTCGAGTCCGGCTACCCGTACATCATGTTCGAGGACACCGTCAACCGGGCCAATCCCATTCAGGGCAAGATCACCCACTCGAACCTGTGCTCGGAGATCCTGCAGGTCTCCACGCCGTCGACGTTCAACGAGGACCTGTCCTACAGCCATGTGGGCAAGGACATCTCGTGCAATCTCGGCTCGCTGAACATCGCCAAGGCGATGGACTCGCCGGACTTCGCACACACCATCGAGGTGGCGATCCGGGCGCTGACCGCCGTGTCGGACCAGACCCACATCTACTCGGTGCCGTCGATCGAGCAGGGCAACAACGACTCCCACGCGATCGGCCTCGGGCAGATGAATCTGCACGGCTACCTCGCCCGTGAGCGCATCTTCTACGGCTCCGACGAGGGCGTCGACTTCACGAACATCTACTTCTACACCGTGCTGTTCCACGCGCTGCGCGCATCGAACCGGCTCGCCGTCGAGCGGGGCACGTACTTCAAGGGCTTCCCCGAGTCGAAGTACGCCTCGGGCGAATTCTTCGACAAGTACACCGACCAGGTGTGGGAGCCGGCCACCGCCCGCGTGCGGCAGCTGTTCGCCGACGCCGACGTGGCGATTCCCACGCAGGACGACTGGCGCGCGTTGAAGGCGTCCGTCCAGAAGCACGGCATCTACAATCAAAACCTGCAGGCCGTGCCGCCGACCGGGTCGATCTCGTACATCAACAACTCCACCAGTTCCATCCACCCGGTGGCGTCGAAGATCGAGATCCGCAAGGAGGGCAAGATCGGCCGCGTCTACTACCCCGCTCCCTACCTGACCAACGACAACCTGGAGTACTTCCAGGACGCGTACGAGATCGGGTACGAGAAGATCATCGACACGTACGCGGCGGCCACCCAGCACGTCGACCAGGGCCTGTCGCTGACGTTGTTCTTCAAGGACACCGTCACCACCCGCGACGTGAACAAGGCGCAGATCTACGCCTGGCGCAAGGGGATCAAGACGCTGTACTACATCCGGCTGCGGCAGATCGCGCTCGAGGGCACTGAGGTGGAAAACTGCGTTTCCTGCATGTTGTGATATCAGCAATCACTCTTGGGGGCGGGAGCGAATGTGACACCGGCAACAGGTGGTTTGATCTACGGGGTTCGGCTGCGAATGGAGTTCGAATACCGCTATCTCGGTCTCACCACTAAGACCGCGCATGTTCGCTTACGTCAGCACTTCAAAACTGCTTATGGTGGTCGGAAGACGCCATTCTACGACTGGCTCAGGAAGCAGGATCGAAATGACGTTGTTGCCGACGAACTAGATTGGGTGGAGGGGCTGGAGGAGCTTGGTCAAGCCGAGATCGCCTGGATCGCACTCCTTCGCCGTGAGGACCAGCCACTTCTCAACCTGTCGCAGGGAGGACTCGGGCCGACCGGTGTTGTATGGACCGACGAGATGCGGGAAGCTGCTCGAACTCGTTCCACGGGCAGGGAAGGGACCAGTCGGTTCGCTGAAGAGAATCCGTTTTTCGGACGTGAGCATTCCGAGGATCAACGTGCGAAGTGGTCGGATACCCGAAAGGGCACAAACACCGGGGCTTCGAACCCGAACTTCGGAAAGTTCGGCGAGTCCCATCCGAGCTTCGGACGCGTCATGCCAGAGGAATTGCGTTCGCGACTTTCTGAACAGAGGCGGGGCGCAGGAAACCCGAACTTCGGGAAACGCGCAAGCGCAGAGACCCGCGCAAAGATGTCGGCAGTTCGAAAGGGGCGGCCGATGCCCTCGAGTAGGCGCAGCGCACATACGCGATATCACACGAACAAGGGTGTCTTCAAGGACACGTGCCAGTACTGCATCGAGGATGCAGCCGGAACCAATGATGAGTGAAGAAAGCGACAGTTGCTATGCGTGACAAGCCCAAACTGATTGATCGCGTCTCCGCGATCAACTGGAACCGCGTTCCCGATGAGAAGGATTCCGAGGTCTGGGATCGTCTCACCGGCAACTTCTGGCTCCCGGAGAAGGTGCCTGTGTCCAACGACATCCAGTCGTGGGGCACCCTTACCGAATACGAGCAGGAGCTGACGATGCGGGTCTTCACAGGCCTGACGCTCCTCGACACCATCCAGGGCACGGTCGGTGCGGTGTCGCTGATACCCGACGCGGTGACCCCGCACGAGGAGGCGGTACTGACCAACATCGCGTTCATGGAATCGGTCCACGCGAAGAGCTACTCGCAGATCTTCTCGACGCTGTGCTCCACCCGTCAGATCGACGACGCCTTCCGTTGGTCGGAGGAGAACGAGAACCTGCAGCGTAAGGCGCAGATCGTCCTCGACTACTACAAGGGCGATGACCCGCTCAAGCGCAAGGCCGCCTCGACGATGCTCGAGTCGTTCCTGTTCTACTCGGGCTTCTACCTGCCGATGTACTGGTCTTCGCGGGCGAAGCTGACCAACACCGCGGACATGATCCGGCTGATCATCCGCGACGAGGCCGTGCACGGCTACTACATCGGCTACAAGTACCAGCGCGGTCTCGAGCAGGTCACCCAGGCCGAGCGAGACGAGCTCAAGGACTGGGTCTTCGATCTGCTGTTCGAGCTGTACGACAACGAAACCCATTACACCGCGGACCTCTACGACGAGGCCGGGCTCACCGAGGACGTCAAGAAGTTCCTGCGGTACAACGCCAACAAGGCCCTGATGAACCTCGGCTACGAGGCACTGTTCCCCAAGGACGAGACCGACGTGAACCCGGCGATCCTGTCCGCGCTGTCCCCGAATGCCGACGAGAACCACGACTTCTTCTCCGGCTCGGGCAGCTCGTACGTGATCGGCAAGGCCGTCGTCACCGAAGACGACGACTGGGACTTCTGACCCCACGGTCCACCCGCTGTGGCCGAATGTCACACGCGTTCGATCCGATCGAGCACGTGTGACATTCGGTCGTCCGGCGCACCGTCCGGCGCACCGTCCGGCGCACCGTCAGGGGCGGCGGAACCACGCCTCCGGCACGTCCCGCAGCGCCTTCTCCAGGCGCAGCACCGACGTGGCGGTCATGTTCTGCGGCAACGAATCCGGCGCGAACCAGGCCACCTCGAGGTTCTCGTCGTCGGCGACGTGGGCCGCGCCACCCGCCGGGTGCATCAGGAAGCACACGTCCAGGTACCGCGCGACGTCCCCGTTGGGATAGGTGATCGGAGCGGTCACGTCCACGCTCGTGAGCCGGACGATCTCGGCGTCGACTCCGGTCTCCTCCCGCACCTCGCGCACGGCCGCGACGGCGGGTTCCTCGCCGGGTTCGAGGATGCCCGAGACCACGGCCCACAGGCCGTTGTCCGCGCGACGGGTCAGCAGCACCCGTCCGTCGGGGTCGACGACGACGGCGCTGACGCCGGGCAGCCACAGCGGCGCGGCGCCGACCTGTGCGCGCAGTTGCGCGACGAACTCCGGAATAGGCATGTCCCCGGGCGCCTTTCGACGAGGTCGACTCAGTTGGAATAGCCGTTGAGGGTGTTGCGCACATCGGTCAGGACGGCCTTCGCGGCCACCGGGCCGGGCGTGGACCACACCGGGTCGTCCACCGCGAACAGCCGGCTGTCGGTGACCGCCCCGAGCTCGAGCCACGCCTCGGAGTCCATCACCTCGCTGCCGTGCGCGACGCCGTCCTCGCCGGCGAAGCGGACGTAGATCAGGTCGCCCTCCGCGGCGGCCGGGTCGGCCTCGTCGAGCGGGGCGTCCGCGCGCCCGTCCTGCACACCGAACCGCTGTGCGGGCGGGCGCGCGGCGCCGGTGTCGGCGAGGACCTGTCCGGCGAACGAGGCGGTGCCCTCGACGACGGCGCCGTCGCCGGTGAACCGCACGATCGACGCCTGCGTCTGCGACGCGGTCACCGCCTTGCCGACGTCCGTCGCGGTGGCGCGGTAGTCGTCGAGCACGCGGCCGGCCGCTTGCGAGCGTCCGAGTGTTTCGCCGGCGCGGAGGAACTGCTGCCGCCAGAACACCGGGTCGGAGCCGACGAGCACCGTCGGCGCGACGGTGCCGAGCCGGCGGTAGAGCTCCGGGTCGGCGGAGGAGCCGAGGATGAGGTCCGGCTCCACGCCGTCGATGAGCGCGACGTCGGGCGCCGACGTGGTGCCCACCGACGGCAGCGTCGCGATCCCCGTGCCCAGGTACTCGGCCCGGGCGACGTCGGTGGTCGTGCCGACCACCCGCTCCCACAGGCCCAGCGCGCACACCGCGTCCATCGCGGCGGCGTCGAGCACGACGATCCGCTGCGGGTCGGCGGGCACCTCGGAGACGCCGCCGGTGTGGATCACCGACCGGGTACCGCCGCCGGGCTGCCCCGGGTCCAGGGGACTGGGCAGCGCGCACGCGGTCGTCGTGTCCCGTTCGATCCCGACGACGGCGGCCCCGGCGATGCGGGTGGTGGTGCGCACGATGCTGCTCGCCGGATCGTCGGTCGCGTCCGCACATCCCGCCAACCCGAGTGCCGCGACGGCGGCGAGGACGACGGTGCACGTGGCGGCGCGAGACCGGGACGCTGCGGGCATACGACCACTCCTGTCTAGGGGACGGTCCAGGTTAACTGGTGTGCGGATCGACCCCGAACGCCTCGGCGAGGTCGTCGAGGATCTCGTGCGCGCCCTGGATGGACACCGGCGTCATCCACAGGCTGTCGTCCACGTCCACCTTCCGGCCGCGCAGGTTCTGCCACAGCGGGTTGGACAGGAACGGCTGCGCCGCCGCGTCGGACTTGCCCTCCCCGTCGCGGTACATGCTGACGAAGATCACATCCGCGTCCGCCTCACCGATGAGTTCGGGGCTGATCGCGTTCATGATGCTGCTCGGATCGGCCGGGTCGGGCCCCTGGCTCGCGGGCCGGGCCAGGCCGGCGTCCTCGAGGACGATGCCGCTGAACGACGTGGTGCGGTAGAGGCGGGCGGTGGGCTCGCCGGCGAAGCGGACCACCGAGACGGTGGGGTTGCCGGCTGTGGCGTTGATCTCGTCGCCGATGGTCTTCGCCCGGGCCTCGTAGTCGGCGATCTTCTGTTCGGCGAGGTCCTCCTTGCCGAGGGCCCGCGCGGCGAGGCGGATGTTGTCCTTCCACGTCGGCCCGGTGCTCTCGGAGAAGACCGTGGGCGCGATGGCGGAGAGCTTGTCGTAGTTCTCGCCGTCGCGCACGTCGGCGGACAGGATCAGGTCGGGTTGCAGGGCGGCGATCTTCTCCAGGCTCGCGTCGGAGACCGTGCCGACCGACGTGGCCTCGGCGGCGAACTGCCCGCGGCCGTCGCCGAGGTAGTCGGGTAGTCCCTCGGTGCGGTAGTCGACGTAGCCGACGAGGTCGGACTCGAGCAGCAGCGTCGCGTCCGCGTAGCTCGTGTCGAGCGCGACGACCCGCAGCGGCGGGGAGTCGAGGGTGGTCGTTCCGCGGAAGTGCTCGACGGTGCGTGGGAAGCCGGCGGTGACGGGGGTCTGCTCGGCCGTCGCGCCGGAGGAACAGCCCGCGAGCAGCACGGCCGCGGTGAGGGTCGTCGCCAGGGCTGCGATGCCACGGCGCACGGGGAGGAGATGCACGGTGAACCTCGTCTCTCGGGATCACAATCAGTTAGGAAACGCTTACCTTAGTGCGCGGGCGAAAGCGTGTGGTCGGTGGGGTGTGCCACGGCCCCGGGTTGCGTGGGTCACAGACCCCCGCCGGTATGCTCGACCGCCGAGTACGACACTGAGTAGGACCCGGTGAGCGTGCGGTGGTCGCACCGTCTACGATTCGATCAGCGCAAGCCAGAGAACGTTCGCCTCGCACTGCGAGTCGAGCGCGCAATCAGGAGGATTAGTGACTGCCGTAGCGCCCCAGCCAGTCCCGGAGATAGCTGCAGCGAGGCCGTACCCGCCGCGGCAGGGACCCAAGGGCTCGTTCTTCTACAAGATGATCACGACCACGGATCCCAAGATGCTCGGGATCATGTACATGGTCACCTCGTTCGCGTTCTTCCTCATCGGCGGCGTGATGGCTCTGCTCATCCGCACCGAGCTCGCGGTCCCGGGTCTGCAGTTCCTGTCGAACGAGCAGTACAACCAGCTGTTCACGATGCACGGCACGATCATGCTGCTGATGTACGCGACCCCGGTCGTGTTCGCCTTCGCGAACTACATCCTGCCGCTGCAGATCGGCGCCCCCGACGTCGCGTTCCCGCGTCTGAACTCGTTCAGCTACTGGCTGTACCTGTTCGGCGCGACGATCGTGACCGCCGGCTTCATCACCCCCGGTGGTGCGGCCGACTTCGGCTGGACTGCCTACAGCCCGCTCACCAGCGAGCTGCACTCGCCCGGCGTCGGCGGTGACTTCTGGGTCCTCGGCCTCGGCGTGATGGGTCTGGGCACCATCCTCGGTGCGGTCAACTTCATCACTACCGTCGTGTGCCTGCGCGCCCCCGGCATGACCATGTTCCGGATGCCCATCTTCACCTGGAACATCCTCATCACCAGCGTGCTGATCCTCCTGGCGTTCCCGCTGCTGACCGCCGCGTTCTTCGGCCTCTTCGTCGACCGCCACCTGGGCGGGCACATCTTCGACCCCGCCAACGGCGGCGTCATGCTGTGGCAGCACCTGTTCTGGTTCTTCGGTCACCCCGAGGTGTACATCATCGCGCTGCCGTTCTTCGGCATCGTCTCCGAGATCTTCCCGGTCTTCTCGCGCAAGCCGATCTTCGGCTACACCGGCCTGGTCTACGCGACCCTGGCCATCGCCGCGCTCTCGATCGCGGTGTGGGCGCACCACATGTACGCCACCGGCGCCGTGCTGCTGCCGTACTTCTCGTTCATGACCTTCCTGATCGCGGTGCCCACCGGCGTGAAGTTCTTCAACTGGATCGGCACCATGTGGAAGGGCCACCTGACGTTCGAGTCGCCGATGCTGTTCTCGGTCGGCTTCATCGTCACCTTCCTGTTCGGCGGCCTGTCCGGCGTCATCCTCGCCAGCCCGCCGCTCGATTTCCACGTGACGGACTCCTACTTCGTCATCGCGCACTTCCACTACGTGCTCTTCGGCACCATCGTGTTCGCCACCTACGCCGGCATCTACTTCTGGTTCCCGAAGATGACGGGGCGCATGCTCGACGAGCGCCTCGCCAAGTGGCACTTCTGGCTGACCTTCCTCGGCTTCCACACCACGTTCCTGGTGCAGCACTGGCTGGGCAACGAGGGCATGCCGCGCCGCTACGCCGACTACCTGCCCTCGGACGGGTTCACCACCCTGAACGTCATCTCGACGATCGGTGCCTTCGTGCTCGGCGCCTCGACCCTGCCGTTCCTGTGGAACGTGTTCAAGAGCTACCGGTACGGGCAGGTCGTGACCGTCGACGACCCGTGGGGCTACGGCAACTCCCTCGAGTGGGCGACGAGCTGCCCGCCGCCGCGGCACAACTTCTACGAGCTGCCGCGCATCCGCTCCGAGCGCCCGGCGTTCGAGCTGCACTACCCGCACATGGTGGACCGCATCCGTGCCGAGGCGCACGTCGGTCCGGGCAGCAACAAGCACAACCATGTGGCGCTGAGCGAGGGCGCCGAGAGGACCCCCGCCGACCGCTGATCCGCACACCGGATCGACGCTTCCCGAGGCCCCGCCCGTCCCGACGGGCGGGGCCTCGCGCATTCTTCCGGGGTGGACCCCAGCTCGTTCGGCACCCCGTTCACCTGGCACAATGAGTGAGCATGTGCCGCGACGGACGAAGGATCGGAGACGTAGGTGGCGTCTGACACCGCGATGCTGGTGACTGTGACGGGGCCGGACCATCCCGGCGTGACCTCGGTGCTCTTCGCGGCGCTCACCCGGCACGAGGTCGACCTGCTCGACGTCGAGCAGGTCGTGATCCGTGGCCGGCTCACCCTCGGCGTGCTGGTCTCCTGCCCCGCCGATCCCGATGCCCTGCAGGACGAGATCGAGGCCGCCATGGCCACCATCGGCATGCACGCCCAGGTGCAGACCGGTGTCGAGCCGGGTATCGGCTCGACCGTGTCCACCCACGCCGTCGTCGTCCTCGGCAGTCCCGTCAGCGCCCGGGCGTTGCGTTCGGTGGGTCGTGAGCTCGCGCGGCAGGGCGCCAACATCGACTCGATCCGGGGGCTCGCCGACTATCCGGTGACAGGTCTCGAACTCATGGTGACCGCGGCCGACCCCGGCGCCGACGCCGATGTCCGGTTGCGCACCGGGCTCGCCGAGGTCGCCGCGGGCCTCAATGTCGACATCGCCGTCGAGCGCGCCGGTCTCGCCCGCCGCTCGAAGCGGCTGATCGTGTTCGACGTCGACTCCACCCTCGTCCAGGGTGAGGTCATCGAGATGCTTGCCGCGCACGCCGGCGTGGAGGACAAGGTCCGCGCCGTCACCGAGGCCGCGATGCGCGGGGAGATCGACTTCACCGAGTCGCTGAACCAGCGGGTGGCGACCCTCGCCGGGTTGCCCGCGTCGGTGATCGACGAGGTCGCCGAGAACCTCGAGCTCACCCCCGGTGCCCGGACCACCATCCGCACGCTGCGCCGGCTCGGCTTCCGATGCGGCGTCGTCTCCGGTGGGTTCCGGCAGGTCATCGACGGCCTCGCCCACGAACTCGAACTGGACTTCGTCCGGGCCAACACGCTCGAGATCATCGACGGCAAGCTCACCGGCCGCGTCGTCGGCGAGGTCGTGGACCGCGCTGCCAAGGCCCGTGCCCTGCGGGAGTTCGCCGCCGAGGCCGGCGTGCCGATCGAGCAGACCGTCGCGGTCGGCGACGGCGCCAACGACATCGACATGCTCGGCGCGGCAGGGCTCGGCATCGCCTTCAACGCCAAGCCGGCGCTGCGCGAGGTCGCGGACACCGCGCTGTCCCACCCGTACCTGGACGCGGTGCTGTTCGTTCTCGGCGTCACCCGCGACGAGGTGGAGGCCGCCGACCGGGTCGACGGCACCCTGCGCCGCGTGCCCCTCGACACCGGTGCCTGAGGCCACGGCACCGCTCGGTCCCGACGTGGTGGCTCGCCACGGTCCCGACGTCGTGGCTCGCCGCGGTGCGGATGTCGTGGCTCGCCGCGGTGCGGATGTCGTGGCTCGCCGCGGTGCGGATGTCGTGGCTCGCCGCGGTGCGGATGTCGTGGCTCGCCGCGGTGCGGATTTCGTGGCTCGCCACGGTGTCCTCGCCCGCGGCTACGGGCATCGACCGGACCCGGAGGATCCGGGGGCGGTGCTCGCGATGCCGATCGTGCTGCACATCCCCAAGCAGGATCCGCCCTCCCGCAGCGCGCTCCTCGAGGCCGCTGCGATGGCGACGATCGCGCTGTGCCTGGACCCGCGCGTCGGAACCGGGCCGACCGGCGAACCCGGCCCGTGGCGCGAGCCCTACCTCGCGTGGACCGACGCGCGCATCCGCAAGGTCAGCCGCCGCGCCCGTGGCGCCCAGTGGCGCGCCGCGCAGGAGGTCGACGGAATCACCGTCGAACACCGTGGGGCACACGCCCGGGCACTGGTCCCCGGGCCAGTCGGCGCTCTCGATCCGCGCATCTCGAGGCTCCAGATCGGCGGCACCGATCTACCCCACGACACCCCGGACGATCCGCCCGCCGGCGTTCCGGTGCTGTGGATCGACGCCGCGCTCGGTATGACCGTCGGGAAGGCCGCGGCACAGGTCGGCCACGCCGTGATGCTGTTGGCCGGGGCCCTGGACGCCGAGCGCGCCGGCGCGTGGGCCGACTCCGGGTTCGTGTGTGCCGTACGCGATGCCGACCCCGTCCGATGGCGGCACCTGACGGAGCAAGTCGACGCCGGCACCGCCGTGGCGGTGCGGGACGCGGGATTCACCGAGGTGGCGCCGGGGTCGGTGACGGTCGTCGCCGTCCCGGGCTGATCACTTCGCGATCCGGAACACCAGCAGCGTCGGGCCGGTCAGCGGGAACGTCGAGCCGGCGGGCAGCGGCGTGAGATCCGCAGGCTCCCCGTCGCCGGAACTCGAGTCGAAGGCGCACACCATTTCACCGTGGTACCACTCGGCCCGGCCGAGGGTCAGGGTCGTGGGTCCGCCGGCGTGCAGCACGAGCAGGCCGCTGCTGTCCGTCAGCGGAACGCCCGCGCGGGTGACCGTGCCCAGTTGCGAGCCGTCCACCCACGCCTGCAGCGTCCGCCGGTTCTCGTCGAGCCAGTCCGCCTCCTGCAGTTCCCTTCCGTCCGCGCCGAACCACACCAGGTCGGGGTAGCCGACCTGGCGGGCCCTGCCGTCGAAGAAGCGGCCCTGACGCAGCACCGGCACCACTTTGCGCAGACGCAACGTCTGCCGGACGAACTCGACGAGTTCCTGGTCCGCGTGCTCCCAGTCGAGTGGCCAGGCGTCGCGGACCGGGACGTCGGCGGGGACGCTGTAGGCATTGTTGTTCCCGCCCTGGGAGTGCCCGAACTCGTCGCCGGCGAGCAGCATCGGGGTGCCGGTCGACAGCAGCAGGGTGGCGAGGAGCGCACGTACGTGCCGGGCCCGGGCGGCTGTGATCCGTGGATCGTCCGTGGGTCCTTCGACGCCGTGGTCGACGGATTCGTTGTTGTCGCTTCCGTCACGGCCCTGTTCGCCGTTGGCCTCGTTGTGCTTGCGCCGGTAGCTGACGAGGTCGGCCATCGTGAAACCGTCGTGCGCGGTGACGAAGTTGATCGACATCCACGGCCGGTGGGTGTGCCGGCCGTAGAGATCCTCCGAGCCCGCGAGCCGGGAGGCGACCTCCCGGATTCCCGCACCGCGCGCCCAGAAGCGCCGCACCGAGTCGCGGTAGCGATCGTTCCACTCCGACCACTGGGGACCGATGTTCCCGAGCTGGTAGCCGGGCAGGGTCGCATCCCAGGGCTCGGCGATCAGCTTGAGCCGGGTCAGGACGGGGTCGGTGGTGATCGCGGTGAACACCGCCGCCCGGGGGTCGAAGTCGCCGCCTCGCGGGCGGGCGAGCGCACTGGCCAGGTCGAACCGGAAGCCGTCCACGCCCATCTCCGTGGCCCAGTACCGCAGGCTGTCGCAGATCATCCGCACCGCCACCGGGGAACTGCCGTCGACGGTGTTGCCGCAGCCCGTCAGGTCGATGTCGTGGCCGGTGGCGTCGAGAAGGTAGTAGCCGGGCGCGTCGAGGCCGCGCCAGGACACGTGCGGGCCGTCCACCGACCATTCGCAGGTGTGGTTGTAGACCACGTCGAGGATCACCTCGAGGCCCGCCTCGTGGAGCGTGTCGACCATTGTCCGGAACTCCGCGATCTCGTTGCCGGGAGTGGCCGCGTAGCCCGGGTGGGGTGCGAAGTACGACGCGGTGGAGTAACCCCAGTGGTTGCGCATGCCGCGATCCCGTACGGGTGGTTCGGTGAGGAACGCATGCACGGGCAGCAGTTCGACGGCGGTGACCCCCAGGCCGACCAGGTGTTCGAGCACGGCCGGCGCGGTCAGGCCCAGATAGGTGCCGCGCCACTGTTCGGGGACGGCGGGATGGCGGGCGGTGTAGGAGCCGACGTGCAGTTCGTAGATCACCGTCTGCTCCCACGGCGTGCCGGGGCGGTTGTGCCGGGCCCGGCCGGGGTTGTCGGCCACTACCGACAGCGGTGTGTGGCCGAGGGAGTCCACGGTCGACGCATCGCCGAACGGATTGCGCTCGTAGCCGAGCAAGCGGGCCGTGTCGCCGATGTCACCGGTCAGTTGCCGGCCCCACGGGTCGAGCAGCAGCTTGTGCGGATTGGCACGTAGCCCGGTCCGGGGCTGCCACGCGCCGTGCACGCGGTAGCCGTAGCGCTGGCCCGGGCGGACCCCCGGCACCGCGCCGTGCCAGACGCCGTACGTCTTGTCCGGCAGGTCGATGCGTTCCTCGCGGCCGGCGTCGTCGATCAGGCAGAGCTGAACACGGCTGCCGTGGGGCGCGTGCACGGCGAACCGCGTCCCGTCGTCGCCGGGGAAGGCGCCCAGCGGGAAGGGGGCGGCGTCGGACCGGGCGACGGCGGATCCCACCGGCGGCTCGCCGGGGGCGGGGGAGGGGTG